>DPMX01000015.1:0-17262 GCA_003540955.1 Gammaproteobacteria bacterium | reverse complement strand
GACCTTCTAATGGAGCTGATTGCGAAATACCTCGCGCGGTAAATTCTTAAACACCGTGATGTGTCTGTATTGACGATATAATAAGAGAATGTGCTCGACAATCTTAAACTTACCTCGGATTGCAGTACAGCCATCCCGGTTCTTTTGTCGACAAAGACACATACAAGCGCATCCCTCCGTTCCTAATACGACGGCGCATAGCAGGGTTCAGGATTCCTGCTTTTCCCTGGCGTGAATACAATTACAACTCAACCGATTGTAACTCCTAGTGATCGGCTCGGCCTTACGATTTGCATAGCCCTTATCATCCATACGATGATCGTGATGGGAATAAGCTTTAGCCCAGCGTCGAGCCCGAAAACGAGATACGAATCGCTCGAAGTAACTCTTGTCACGCAGCGATCGAACAAAACGCCTAAGGACGCTGATATGTTAGCGCAGGCCAATATGATAGGCGGAGGGAACTCCGAATCGGTTGAACGCCCAAGCGCGGTTTCAGAAGCGTCAATACCAAATGACAATCCGAAGACCACAACCCAGGAGCAACCGAGTGAACAAAAAACAAACGCTGAGCAGGAATCGCCTGCGATACCAACAGCGGCGACGGAATCACCACCTGCCAACGTCGAAGCCCCATCTGAATTCGAAGAACAAATTATCGTAGAAACTCCAGAGGCGACCTTAGCGACACCTGTGCCGGAGACACACCCAGAACCCCAGCAACCCGCCATAGTAGAGAGCAGAAAAACCCTAGGGAAGGTAATCACGCCACCCTTACCAACCGCAGCACAGTTGATTACGAGATCATTTGCAATGGCGAGTGTAGATGCCGAATTACAACACAAACTCGAACTTCGGGCACAGCGGCCACGGAGAAAATTTATCTCTGCGAACACGAAAGAATTTCGTTTTGCCGCCTACATGGAAGCGTGGCGGGCAAAGGTCGAAAGGGTCGGCAATATCAACTACCCAGATGAGGCGCGCCGGCGTGATCTATCTGGCTCTTTGCTGCTCGACGTGGCGCTCAACCCAGATGGATCCGTGCGGGAAATAACTATACGTCGATCTTCTGGCCACAAGGTATTAGACGAAGCGGCAATCCGGATCGTTAAACTGGCTTCGCCTTTCGCTCCGTTTCCAGACGATTTTTTGAGAGAAATCGATATTTTGCATGTGACCCGCACGTGGAAATTTTTAAACAATTCAAAATTCTCCAGTCGCTAAAACATAGCAGCACGACATACGATAGCTAGGTGCTAAGATATGAGTCCTCGATATGAACCTGCGGCATAATTTGAATAATGATTTAACCTCATGCCTCCGTTAAATTTAACCAATCAATTTTTGATCGCCATGCCCTCCATGGGGGATCCAAACTTTGCTAAAACTGTCACGTACGTCTGTATACACAATAACGACGGTGCAATGGGCATCGTGATAAACCGACCACTGGAAATTGACGTCGCTGAAGTACTTGCAGAAATGAAAATCGAAAGCATCAACCCTGCAACCCCACAGCCTGTCTATCAGGGTGGGCCAGTGCAAAAAGATTGCGGGTTCATTATTCATAACCCTGCGCGCGACTGGAATTCGACTATTCAAGTGACAAGTGAGATAGCGGTCTCGACGTCTAGAGATATTCTTGAGGCTATGGGTGAGGGTGCGGGACCTACAGCCACCCTCGTTGCACTCGGTTATGCCGGGTGGAATGCCGGACAATTAGAAGAAGAAATGAAACAGAACGCGTGGTTGAACAGTCCCGCGGATATGCAGATTATCTTTGACACGCCACCGCAACTGCGCTGGCAATGTGCAGTCGCCGCTATGGGGGTAGATTTGAGTTCGCTTTCATATGACGTTGGTCACGCCTAATTTATGACTTCAAAGCCCAATGTTTTGACAGTCATGGCCTTCGACTATGGTCACAAGCGCATCGGAATCGCAGTCGGACAAACGGTGTCTCGCACAGCTACGGCATTGAAGGTTTTGACGACAGCGAACGGACAACCAAAGTGGAATGAAATTGCCGACCTTGTCAAGGAATGGGGCCCGGATTTGTTTGTCGTGGGTATTCCGTTTAGTGAAAGCCACAAAACCAATTCCCTACGGACCGCGATCGAGCGCTTCTCGCGCCGCCTTACGGGTCGCTACCAGCGACCCGTAAGTTACGTTGATGAACGCTTATCCTCGTATGCTGCCAATTACGATGAGCAAGCGGCTACCAGCGGCCTGGACGCAGTAGCTGCGAAAATGATCCTGCTCACGTGGCTTGCACAAACAAACTCTATTGGAACTGCCACCAATCAATGAAAATCGATGTCGCCGAACTACTGGATAGGATGAGTGTGGAACTCCAGAAAAACATCACCGCGGAAGCACGCGAGAATACCGTCTTTGTCGGAGTCCATACCGGCGGTGTCTGGATCGCTCAACACCTACATAATCGACTCGCTAACCCTTTCCCGGTGGGGGAGCTAAATATTGCATTTTATCGCGATGACTTCAGTCGTATCGGTTTGCATCCAACCGTGGAGCCCTCTAAGTTACCGTTTGATGTAAACAACCGACATCTAATTCTAGTGGACGATATCCTCTACACTGGACGAACCGTGCGGGCAGCAATGAATGAAATTTTTGATTATGGCCGTCCGTCCTCTATAACCTTGGTCGCTCTAGTCGAGCGCGGTGGTCGAGAATTGCCCATCAAAGCGGATATCGTTGGCACTAGATTAAACTTAGCGGCGAGCGAACATGTTAAACTCTTTGGACCAGACCATCTACGGCTAGAACTTTGCGAAGCCAAAACTTAGATAAAACGCTATTGCCAGCGGCAATAGGAATCACCTGTCCACGCACCTACGGCGCGTATCGAACTGAATATTCTTAACGATAGATTGTGAACCAGCTTGACGAGCAAGAGCGCCTCAAGCACTTCTTGACGATCGAGGGCTTATCGCGTGCCCTATTAACGGAGGTGCTTGACACTGCCGAACGATTTTCTCCTGTAGGAGAGCGCGCAGTTAAAAACGTACCTTTGCTGCGCGGAAAGACTGTCGTTAATTTATTTTTCGAGCCAAGTACCCGAACAAGGACAACCTTCGAATTAGCCGCAAAACGTTTATCAGCTGACATCATTAATTTAAATATTGCGGCGAGCGCGACCACCAAAGGAGAGTCTTTGACCGACACCTTACGGACACTCGAGGCAATGCAATGCGATATGTTTGTTGTGAGACATCAAAACAGTGGTGCAGCTGCTTTTATCGCCAAAAAAGTTGCCCCGCACATTAGTGTCATTAATGCCGGCGATGGACGCTACCAGCACCCTACTCAGGCGATGCTTGATATGTTTACGATCCGCAGAGTAAAACAAAACTTTAACGACTTAATAGTCGCTATCGTTGGTGATATCACGCATTCACGGGTGGCCCGGTCCGAGATTCAAGCGCTTAGTACTCTCGGAGTTGCTGAGATTAGGGTGGTTGGCCCGAAAACTCTTATACCGGATAAAATAGAAGCCCTCGGAGCACAAGTGTTTAATGATATTGAAACGGGGATTGCCGGAGCTGATGTTGTGATTATGCTCCGCTTACAACAAGAGCGAATGAATAGTCCGCTACTCCCCAGCGCCCAAGAATACTTCCAGTCCTACGGCTTGACGGAGCAGCGGCTCAAGTTAGCCGATAAGAACGCCATTGTTATGCATCCGGGACCAATTAATCGAGGGATCGAAATTGACTCTGCGGTAGCCGATGGACCGCAATCTGTGATCCTCAACCAAGTTGTCCACGGTATTGCTGTGCGGATGGCCGTAATGTCGCTCGTCATTGGCGCGCATGCGGCGGGGACAAACTGAAATGCACCTTTGCCTGGCTGGAGCCCGCGTAATAGATCCGGCAACTGGTACCGACAAATGTACGAATGTGTACATCAAAGGGACTCGCATAGTCAGAGTAGGACGTGCACCACAAGGCTTTACCCCGGATCAAACTATTTGCTTAGAGGGACAAATACTAGCGCCTGGGTTTATTGAGCTGGGGGCACACCTACGCGAGCCAGGGTTTGAGTATAAAGCAACCATAGCAAGCGAATGCAGGGCTGCTGCATCTAGTGGATTCACGAGCGTATGTTGTACCCCAGACACGATGCCGGTCATCGATAACGCGTCGGTAGTTGAGCATATAAAACAACGCGCCCATACCGCACGTGCGGCGCGAGTGTTGTATTTGGGAGCTCTTACCCACGGCTTACAAGGCGATGTGTTGGCTGAAATGCGCGCGCTAAAAGATAGCGGCTGTGTAGCTGTGACGAACGCAGATTGCGCCATAAGAGACACCGCAGTGCTCCGCCACGCCCTCGCCTATGCTGCAAGCTGCGGACTGACAGTCTTTTTACACCCGATCGACTATTGGTTGAACCGTGACGGAAAAATGCATGAAGGCGCCGTAAGTACGCGTTTGGGGATACCGGGTATCCCTGAAGCTGAAGAAATAATCGCTGTCAATCGAGACCTTACGTTGGTGGAAGAAACAGGTGTTCGAGCACATTTTTGTCGCCTCTCAAGCGCGCGTGCTATTAGTTTAATAAAAAGGGCACGCCGCGCTGGACTTCCAGTAACTGCGGATGTTGCTTTATCCAATCTATTGTTTATAGATCGAGATGTTGGGTCCTTCGATCCTAATTACCACCTCCGCCCTCCCTTGCGTGAAGCGCGTGACCGCAGGCACTTAAGAGCCGCTATCAAAAAACGAGACGTTGATGCAATTTGTGGAAACCATGAGCCGCACGATGCGGACGCGAAGGCGATGCCGTTTAGTTTATCAGCGCCAGGAATATCGAGTTTGGATACATTTGTCCCTGCACTATTATCTCTGGTCGAACAGGGTGCCTTTGACTTAAATACAGCTATTGCCGCGGTCAGCCAGGCCCCTAACGATATCCTTGGTCTCAGTGGTGGGGCGCTAACTTGCGATTCACCGGCCGATATCTGTGTCTTCGATCCCTCGCAAAAGTGGACCGTCTCTAAAGACACCCTGGACAGCGCTGGGAAAAATACCCCGTTCTTAAATCAGACGATGCGCGGGAAAGTGACTCTCACAGTAATAGGCGGCCGTATCGTCCACAATACTAATGACTAAAGCTACAACTAAAATCGGAGACCACCTAGAGAAAGACATTGTCCCAAACGAACGTAACACCGTATTGGTCGAAGAAGCTGAGATCCTGTCTACCAAAGCCTATGATGGAGCCCAATACGCGCTACGCCTGCGTTCCCCCCGCGTCGCCGCAAGGGGCAAAGCGGGGCACTTCGTCCATCTTCGCTGCGCTCCAGAGCTTTGGCTACGGCGACCGATGTCAATAATGCGCGCGAATAGTAAGCACGGCTGGATTGATATCCTATTTAAGGCGCATGGCACAGGTACCAAACTCCTCGCAGAACGTAATGTTGGTGATACTCTCAGCCTGATCGGACCTATTGGTAAACCGTTTAAACAAGAAAATTATTGTCGACGGCCACTGTTAATAGGCGGAGGGGTCGGTATCCCGCCAATTGTATTTCTCGCCGAACATTTACGCGAAAGGTCGGTCAGTCCCCTCATCATGATGGGGTCTGAAGTCCCGTTTCCGTTTCCCGTAACACCTTCTCAGCTCCTTATTGACGGAATTCCCAATCACGTCACTGGAACAATGCCACTTATGGAGGATTGGGGAATTCCCTGCCGCCTAGCAAGCCGACAAGGGTTTGCTGGTTGTTTCGACGGTTTTGTCACCGAACTTGCGACACATTGGATCAAATTTCACCGAGAAGAGCACAACGAAGAAATCGAAGTCTTTGCCTGTGGTCCTACGTTGATGCTTAAAGCCGTAGCCAATATCGCACGCCAGTTTAATCTCAAATGCCAACTGTCACTTGAAGAGTTTATGGCCTGCGGGCTCGGAGGTTGTGCGGGATGTCCCGTCGAAGTGCGAACAAGCGAAGGTGTCGCGATGAAACGAGTGTGCGTTGACGGTCCGGTGTTCGAATCTGCCGATATCATTTTCGCATAAACTTTACTCCCTGTCGGATATTACAACCATTCGTCCTGCTAGGGATTTTTAGGACACCGCCATGAAGAAAAGATCCTCTTCTCTATCGAGTAACCAATATTCGAGCCACCGCGACCTAGATGACGTAGTGCGTAGACACCAAAACTTTCTCTACCAGCGGCCATTCGCAACATATAGCCATAGGCAGTTCGATCGTATCAATACCCTTGTCAATGCATACGGTGGCCCTGTAATCCTCGATTCCGGTTGTGGTAATGGTGAAGCCGCCTACACCCTAGCTGATGAATATCCAGATCACCTTGTGATAGGAATTGATAAAAGCGAAGCAAAAATCTCGGCGGCGCCAGCGCGCGACGCTCCATCGAACTTGCATTTAGTGCGCGGAAATTGCGTAGATATTTGGCGGCTAGCAGCAAATGCGAATTGGCCGATCCGACACCACTTCTTGCTCTATCCCAACCCCTGGCCTAAGGCGAAGCATCTAAAACGGCGATGGCATGGTCACCCTGTTTTTAGCAGCCTTCTAGCGCTGGGTGGGCATCTAGAATTACGCAGCAATTGGAAAATTTACGTTGTCGAATTTTCTATTGCACTTGAGATCGCCGCAGCCCACCATTCTCAAGTAGAACAGTTTTCCCCCCGGGCACCGCTAACGCCGTTCGAGCGCAAGTATGCTGCTAGCGGTCACCCACTGTATCGACTCCGAGTACAATTGAGTTGATTGTTATTGCACAAAATATTTTACCGGGCCGTACGCACACAAAATACGCAATTGATAGTAAGCCGCCCAAAGAAAATAGGGCGTGCTCTCTATAACCTTTCGACGGTCGGATTAACGCAGTGGCCGCGTCGTATTTCCTCGCCGCAACAGCGAACTTTAATAAGTGGAACTAGAATTCAGGTTGCCATCTGTATCGGGCTAAGTCAATGCGCTTACAGTGATCGAAGAATACTCCTTCCGCCTCTAGTAGGATCCGTTGAAACTCAACTGCATCTGGATCAGCTCTCGGGCTTAACCCGCCGTTTGCATTAACCACCCGATGCCACGGTACTTGTGGGTTTCTGCCTAAAGAAGCCAGCGCAAATCCAACCTGACGACCGCCGCTGCGACCAAGGATACCTGCGAGCATGGCAATCTGGCCATAAGTAGCAACTTGGCCGTGCGGTATTTCCTGCACGACCGTCCAGACACGGTCATTTCGGTTTTGCATAAGTTCGATTCTGGGTGCTTATCGCTTTGAGTCCGTTAATTTCCGATGTGCGGTTTGTAGCTATTTTTTAGCCGCTGGTAACCTGATTCACTTCGAGGTAAAGATAGACATTTGTACAAGCAGCGCGGACCAGAACGACATTTTTAGCCCGAAAACGAAAATCTCTCAGGAAGGTCTGCGACTCGCACCTGAGCAAAACGTCGAGATTAATCCCTGTTTCTTCCA
Organism: Gammaproteobacteria bacterium; assembly: GCA_003540955.1. GTDB lineage: Bacteria > Pseudomonadota > Gammaproteobacteria > UBA11873. Next base: position 9,778 of record DPMX01000015.1, on the reverse strand, counting down.
ACCTTGAGAAACTCTTCAATCGTCCCGCTTAGACCCTGTACCCTTGGAAACCCGGCTCAGTGTCCATTGATTTAATCAAAGCCAAACTTTAGTTAGAAAATGTCCATTTTGGCATTAAAAAAGCAATATAATTAATCTTAAGATTATAGCTCGACACTTGGCTAGCCGCATGGTTTTAGAGATAAGTAGTTACCATAAACTTGAAACCCGTCTCGCTGAAACAGCGCTCCGCCATGGTCGCTCCGCCGGGGATATCGATTTATTGGCGGTGAGTAAGCGGCAATCAATCGAAGCAATAAAAAGGGTCGCCGGATACGGGCAGCGAAAGTTTGGTGAAAATTACCTTCAAGAGGCCGAGTCGAAAATTGCGGCGCTAGCAACGTTTAAACTTGAATGGCATTTTATCGGCAAGCTGCAATCGAACAAGACTAGGGGGGTTGCGACATTGTTCGACTGGGTGCACAGCGTCGATCGACTAAAAATTGCCCAACGACTGAATGATCAACGACCAGAGACCGCGGCACCTCTAAATATCTGTGTCGAGGTAAATATCGACTCGGAATCAAGTAAGGGCGGGGTAACTATTGATGAAGTACCCAAATTTGTAGACAATTTAGCAGTATTTCCTAAACTACGGATTCGGGGCTTGATGGCAATGCCCGCTCAGCAAACCTGTTTTGAACAGCAGCGAAAATCATTTCGTAGACTTCGAGAAATTTTTGTCAAAATCGACTGTCCTGCATTCGACACTCTATCGATGGGCACCTCCAACGATTTCGAGGCGGCGGTCTCGGAGGGAGCCACAATTGTGCGCATTGGTACAGCCTTATTCGGATCACGAAACTAACGCCCGAGCTACCCACAACGAACCTTTGACTAATAGCCTTTAGCAGGCCGGGATAAACCTTATTTTAATCAAACGAGAATCCACATAACGTTGTCACTCATGGGACGAAGAATCATAAGCGTCGGTGGTGGCAACATGGGACGTGCTATCATCGGCGGACTCCTAGCGCGAGGTTACAAGAAAGAATTATTATCCATAGTGGACCCGGATCCAGCTGCGCAGCAAGTTATTACGCAAGAGTTGGGGCTCGGCGTAGCGCCAAGTGTAAAGAACCTTACCGGCGCCGAAATAATTCTACTCGCAATAAAACCGCAAAATATGAAACTGGTGGCAGAGGAGCTTGCACCGCTAATAAGCAATTTCCGCCCCCTATTAATCTCCATCGCGGCCGGAATTACCACCGCGCAGCTTTCACGCTGGTTACGCTACGATGGCCCTATCGTGCGCGCGATGCCGAACACTCCGGCGTTGGTCGGGCGGGGTGCTGCAGCACTTTTTGTTACTCCAAACGCAACCGAGGAAGAACGAGTTGCAGCGCTAGATATTATCAGCACCGTAGGCTTCGCTGAGTGGGTAGATAACGAAGATTTGTTAGATATAGTGACAGCACTTTCTGGGAGTGGACCAGCTTATTATTTTTTGGTTATGGAATTGTTAGAACAAATCGCTATTGAACTAGGTCTCGATCCCAGTCTGGCGCGGAAACTTTCTATTGAAACCGCCTACGGCGCTTCGTTGCTTGCGCGCCAATCTTCGAACACACCGGGTCAACTTAGACAGCAAGTGACGTCTCCAGGGGGTACGACAGAAAGCGCATTACAGGTTTTGTCTAAGGGCGGCTTAGAGCCTTTACTTCGTAATGCCTTAAAAGCTGCTCATGAACGTTCTAGGACACTCGCAGCCGGCAAAGAGCTGAACTCATGACGGGCGGCGGTTATTTCGTTAATGCTAGTATATTCCTAATCGACCTCTTATTTGGCTTATACATCCTCGCAATAATGCTCAGGCTAATACTTCAGCTTGTTCGAGCTGACTTTTACAACCCACTGTGCCGCGCGATCGTGTCCGTAACGAACCCCGCGCTAAAACCCATGCGAAGATATATCCCCGCGCTCGGGACAATCGACAGCGCCTCGATCTTGTTAATGCTAGGCTTGCAATTATTGAGCAGCTATCTTGTGTTCTCTCTACTTGGCTATAGACCGAGTTTAAATTGTTTGTTCCTTACCGCAATAGCGGAATTGATCGGTACGGGCATTTATATTTTTATGGCCGCCATATTTATCCAAATCGTGTTCAGTTGGGTCGCGCCTGGCGTCTACAGTCCTGTCGTTGGCATCATAGATTCGATTACAAGACCTTTCTTGCGTCTTGCCCGACGCATACTGCCTTCAACGAGCGTTATTGATTTTTCGCCGATGCTTGTCATCGTTGGGCTAATGCTCGGATTGATCTTAATTGTCGCCCCGCTGCGCGACTTAGCCAAAGCATTATTGTAAGGCTCCACCTAAAGAAACCCTTCCGTATACGCCAACATGTTGCGATGTGTCACCCCAGTCATTAGACTTCTAGTCTAGACATATCTAGATACGGTAATACTATGCCCGACTCGATACCTGCCGACAGCGTCGGCGTGGTGTCTCCTACGACCCTCCATTTCGATGAGCCACTGCGGCTAGATTGCGGTGTTACGCTTAGCGAGTATGATTTGGTATATGAGAGCTACGGGACGCTTAACGCCGAAAGTAACAACGCTGTACTCATTTGCCACGCGCTTAGCGGAGATCATCACGCCGCCGGCTTCCATGCGGAGCAGGACCCGAAACCCGGTTGGTGGAATAATTGCATCGGGCCCGGGAAACCGATCGACACCAACAAGTACTACGTTGTCTCTTCCAATAATCTAGGCGGATGCGGCGGTTCTACTGGACCGCTGTCCACCAACCCGGCCACCGGGACCGCTTTTGGGCCAGATTTCCCGATCGTCACTGTTCGGGATTGGGTCGAAAGTCAGGCCCGGCTCGCTAACGCACTCGGGATTGACCGATGGGCCGCTGTGATGGGGGGAAGCCTAGGCGGCATGCAGGTCCTACAGTGGGCTGTTGATTACCCAAAACAGATTGCAAATGCCGTCATTATTGCGGCTACGCCGAAACTATCAACGCAAAACATTGCCTTCAACGAAGTGGCCCGACAAGCGATTCGCTGCGACCCGAGCTTCCATGAGGGACACTATCGGTTGCACAATGTCGTGCCGGAACGAGGCCTCATGTTAGCCCGTATGCTTGGCCACATAACCTACTTGTCAGACGACGTCTTACACGCGAAATTTGGTAGAGAGTTGCGAGACGGGAAATTCAACTTCGGATACGACGTTGAATTTCAGATAGAAAGTTATTTGCGTCACCAGGGCCAATCATTTGTTCAAAGGTTCGACGCAAATTCTTATTTACTCATGACAAAAGCACTAGATTATTTCGATCCCGCGGCACAATTCGACAATGATTTGACGAAAACAGTTTCGAACTGCCAAGCAAATTTCCTCGTCATCTCATTCACTAGCGATTGGCGTTTCTCTCCTGAAAAGTCGCGAGAACTCGTGCGTGCTCTCCTCGATTCGGATAAAAACGTTAGCTACATCGATATCGAATCGGAACACGGGCATGATTCATTTTTAATGGAGATTCCCCTGTATCACAATGTGCTCCACAGCTATTTTGCTCGTTCTTTGCAGGAACAACAATACTGATGAGATTGCGTGCGGACCAAGCACTTATTGCGGAATGGATTCGTCCTAAAAGCAGAATCCTTGATCTTGGCTGCGGCGACGGTCGGCTCCTCGCCGCTCTTCAACAGAAACACGGCGCAAGTGGTTATGGGGTCGAAATCGATCCGGAGAACATCATTAAATGTATTGCAAATGGAATCAATGTCGTACAGTCTAACCTGGATGAAGGCTTAGCGGATTTTGACGATAATTCTTTCGACTACGTCGTAATGACGCAAACGATTCAAGCAGTGCGCTATCCGCAACGCCTTTTGCACGAGATGCTACGTATTGGCCGTGAGGGGATAGTTACATTTCCGAATATGGGTCATTGGAAATGTCGCTTTCAGTTAGCTTTTGGGAAAATGCCAATCACCCGCCATTTGCCCAACGACTGGCACAGCACCCCAAACATACATATCTGTACGATTGCTGATTTTAAAGATATGTGTCACGCCGAAAACATCGCAGTTCTGCAGCAAACTACCGTCGACTCCGAGCATCGTGCGGGGTTAGCGATGCGCATATTACCGAACCTACTAGGCGAGATTGCCATGTACCGACTCCGCCGTGGTTTAAAGCCTCCGCCATAACTTACCTTCTTTCATTAGGGTAACCGCTCGTATCTAGCTTGCTATTTTTACAATACCTAAAGATCCCCCGTAACCCCGACTATGCCAGCCATAAAAACATTTAACCTCGTCGCTTTTTTGGCAGCCTGCCTTTTCGCTGGGGTCGTTTTTGCAGAGCGCTACGAAAGCTTCGGTGACTATCAAATTCATTACAACGCTTTCACAACCGATTTAATCGACCCTAGCGTCGCACGCGCCCATAATATAACTCGAAGTAAAAACCGTGCTTTAATAAACGTAGCAGTTTTGAGGCGGACGGCTGGAGTTCCTCTGCAACCTGTGCGAGCGACGGTAACGGTTGAGGCGGTGAACCTAAATGCGCAACTGCGGGCCATAGAAATTCGCGAGCTTAACGATCGGGGCGCAATCTACTACATTGGAGAATTTCCGGTCGGCTATAACGAGACTTTGAATTTCAAGCTTGAGGTAACCCCAGAAGGAGTGGGTAAAACCCACAACTTCACCTTCAAACAAGAGTTTTATGCCGGTTAAAGGCCATCTGTCTAACGACCTTCAACACCTCGGTAAATTCAGGTGAAGTCATGAAAATCCAACTCATAGTCTATTGTGAGCGGAGCGTGGTCGGAAAATCTTTTCCGCTTGTAAATCGAAGCGCCCTTAATCTTTTCTGCGACCTTGGGCGTTACAACTTGGTAATCGAGCCGCCACCCTACGTTTTTATCCCATGATTTACCGCGGTTGGACCACCAAGTGTATTGGTCAGGTTCCTCATTCACTACTCTGAACCCGTCTAAGTAACCAGCGCTGCCAAACAACTCGTCCATCCATGCCCGTTCGCGAGGAAGGAAACCTGAGTTTTTTTGGTTAGCTCGCCAATTTTTTAGATCGATCTCCTTATGCGCAATGTTCCAATCCCCACAGATCACGTACTCCCGACAGCCTTTTCGTTGTTGTTTCAACAACGGCATATAGAAGTCAAGAAAGTCGAACTTAATCTCCTGACGCACCTCGCCTGAAGATCCTGAAGGCAGATATATTGAAGCCACACTGAGGCTACCAAAGTCGAGCTGCAGGTAACGTCCTTCACAATCAAATTTTTCATTACCTACCCCATACCGAGCACCATCGGGCTTCTTTCGCGAGAAGACCGCTACTCCACTGTAACCGGGTTTTACTGCGTCCATAAAAAACGTATGCCAACCGCGCGGCGACTTTATCGCCGTATCTAGTACGCCGATCTGTGCCTTAGTCTCCTGCAGACAGACGATATCAGCACGTTGCCGGCCGAGCCATCGATACAAGCCTTTGCTATAGGCAGACCGAATGCCGTTACAATTTAGGGAAATGATTCTCATGGAGCATTCTACAATTGGAGAGTTAAATTGCGCCAAGTAAAATTCTGAACTTAACATTTGGGGTGTATCGCAATAGTATAACCCGTCACATGAACTCAGGTGATATTCTGTTTAGGACTCGTTTTAAAAATGCGCGACTACAAAAAACACTTTATCGATTTTGCGCTGCGTCAAGAGGCACTTCGCTTTGGGAAATTCGAACTCAAATCCGGTAGGCTTAGCCCATATTTTTTTAACACTGGGTTTTTTAATTCTGGCGCTGCGCTGGCGCGCCTTGCAGATTTCTACGCTAGCGCAATTGTAGCGAGTGAAATCGACTTCGATCTTATTTTCGGCCCCGCTTACAAAGGGATTCCACTCGGCGCTGCGATCTCTATAGCTTTTTCCAACAAATATAATCGAGATATCCCTTACGCGTTCAACCGAAAGGAGGTAAAAGACCATGGCGAAGGCGGCCAAACCTTTGGTGCGGCTCTTAAGGGTCGGGTTCTCATCGTAGATGATGTGATTTCAGCAGGAACGTCTGTCGGCGAATCGCTAGTCATAATTGAAAACGAGGATGCAGTGGCCGCTGGAGTTATGGTTTCACTGGACCGGCAGGAGCGCGGATCAGGCAAGGTTTCGGCTATTAATGACGTGGTCCAGCGATATAGGATACCGGTTTACAGCATTGTAACCTTAGATGATGTCCTACAATTTTTAGTGGAATCAGGCGATTGGAAAAATGAAATCGCCGCGATAAAAGATTATCGATCGCAATATGGCACTTGATCCAGATTTCGAGCCGGCGCGTGTCTACAATCACTCAATGGACTCGCTGATGGAATGCAACCTCGGACAACAAGCGCCAATGGTCGCCCCAATGCCGGCTCGGCAGGACTTTAAATTCCGTGCGCACAAACTGTGCTATCCGCCCACAGATTACTGCCATGAATAAATTTGCCAACGGCACGACGTCGGTCCGCGATTTTTGAGACCCCGTCGTCGCCGCCCAATGTCGGAGGAGTTCGTTAAATTGGGTCTCAAGGCGGGCGAAAATTTGCCGGGTTCGGTGACGCAACCGATCATTTTCGCCGAGCAAAACATCACTCATTAATAGACGCGCTATCCCCGGATTACGTTCAGAAAACTTGAGCACCGCCATACCCATCTGGTAGCAACGTACTTCGACATCCTGCTGCTCTTCAAGTATTCGACCGACTACCCCAAAAATCGCTTCCTCCGAAAACTCGATCAAAGCTTCAAACATCTTGGCTTTGCTCGAAAAATGACGGTAGAGTGCCGCTTCTGATACACCCACGGCTTTCGATAAACCAGCAATCGTAATTCGTGATCCTGGCTTGGACTCAAGCTCCAACGCTAGAACTTCCAAGATCTGCTGCTTACGGTTTGACTTCCCGCTGCTCAATGAGGGTTCCGATTCCGGAGTCCGTAAATAGTTCTAGCAATACAGAGTGGTGAACGCGCCCATCTATTATGTGAGCTCGGCCTACGCCAGTGTTCACAGCCGATACCGCTGCTTTTATCTTAGGCAACATACCATCGAGAATGGTACCATCATCAATTAGCTCACGAACCCGGTTAGCATCGAGACCCGTCAATAGTTCGCCGGATTTCGCCAGAAGTCCCGCGGTATTTGTTAACAGTACCAGTTTTTCAGCTAACATCGCCTCAGCGATCTTCCCCGCGACAAGATCGGCGTTAATATTATACGAAGACCCGTCATCACCATGGCCTATCGGCGCGATCACTGGGATGAACTCCCCGAAAGCTAGATAGTCTAGGACCTCCTTATTTATTTTCGTAACTTCGCCGACGTAGCCAAGATCAACTGTTTTGGAGACATCAGCAGTTTCATTCTCACGCGACAGTTGAAGTTTTTTTGCGTGAATTAATGGCCCGTCTTTGCCGCTTAAACCGATCGCGTTACCACCGTGGGTATTAATTAAGCTTACGATTTCCTTGTTGATTAAGCCCCCAAGAATCATCTCGACGATATTCATCGTCTCAGAGTCTGTTACGCGCAGACCGTCTACAAATTCCGATTCTTTTCCTATCTTCGATAAATACTCGCCTATTTGCGGCCCACCTCCATGTACAACTATCGGATGGATCCCAACGAGTTTCATAAGGACGACGTCGCGAGCGAAACTGCTTTTGAGCACACCATCGATCATAGCATTGCCGCCGTATTTTATAACGACGCATTTATCTTGATAGCGCTGAATATACGGTAGAGCTTCCGTTAATACGTGCGCAATATTCAACGCTTTTTCTGAATCCATGGTGATCGCCGTCAGCAGTGCCAAAGTTGTCCGATTGTTAACCAGCTCCGAGTATAAAGCTACTCGGTAAATTTAAATCTCAAAAACAGTTTAAAACGGAAGATCCAACTTCCTGTCAATTTTTGTTAGCAATTCTCTAAATCGGTTTTTGATCGTATCAAGGGCGGCTTTATCGTCCCCTTCGAATCGTAACACCAGACAAGGCGTCGTATTTGAAGGCCTGATAAGTCCCCAGGAATCGGGAAAGTCGACGCGTAGGCCATCTATGGTGGTTACCACTCCATTTTCGAAGCTTGCTCCCGCTAACACGTTTTGCATAAATTCCGCGTGCTCTTGTTCCGGCATCTCTAGGCGTAATTCTGAAGTTGAAACCCTGTCCGGTAGAGTTCCAAAAACTTCGTCCAGACTACCACCTGCAGTCGACAAAATCTCTAATAGTCGAGCAGCCGCATACATCGCGTCGTCAAATCCATACCAGCGTTCTTTAAAAAAAATGTGCCCACTCATCTCACCTGCCAGTAAAGCGCCTGTGTCCTTCATCTTTTTTTTAATCAACGAATGACCCGTCTGCGCCATGATTGGTTCGCCGCCTTGTTTTTTAATCGCATCGTGAAGTACCCCTGAACACTTCACATCGTATATGATTTTTGCTCCAGGGTTACGAGAAAGGACATCATTTGCGAACAAAATCATCTGCCGGTCTGGCCAGATGATTTTGCCTCCTCGATCAACGACACCTAGTCGGTCACCGTCGCCATCGAAAGCTAAACCAAGATCTGCACCTTCGTCCCGAACCGTCCGTATCAGATCAGAAAGGTTTTCCGGTTGACTCGGGTCAGGATGGTGATTAGGGAAATTCCCATCAACTTTGCAATATAATTCGATAACTTCGTGACCGAGCGCGCGCAATATCTGTGGCGCTACGATCCCCGGAACACTGTTCCCGCAGTCAACAACTACTTTAAAGGAGTCGCCTAAAGAAGGTGGGATTTCTTCGGAGACCCGCCTGATGTACTCAGGGAGCACCTCCATAGATTGAATCACCCCTTCACCCGTCGTGTAGTTCTGGGCTTCCACCCGTTTACGAATTGTCTGGATCGCGTCGCCAGATAGGGTTTCGCCGTCTAGCACGATTTTTATACCATTATACTCCGGTGGATTATGACTCCCGGTAATCATCACCCCGTTATTTGTGTTGAGATAATGGGTCGCAAAATATAACACCGGTGTCGGGGTCAGCCCAATATCAAAAACATCACAACCTGAATCACGTAAACCTTTAGCCAAGGCGTCTCGGAGTTCCCGACTGGAATTTCGGCCGTCACGCGCGGTAATGACGCTACGTTGTTCGCCCGCTACCGCCTCTGTTCCAACTGCCCGCCCGATCTCGTACACACTTTTAAGCGTGAGCGTCTCGCCAACAACGCCCCGAATATCATAATTCCGGAAAATAGATGGCTCGACTTTTGCATCCCCTTGCACGGAAGGTATTTTGGCTACTTCGATATCCTCAGCCCGTATCCCTCTTGTGATTTTAGCGGTCTGCAACCTTAGCATCCTCCGAATCCGCTCTCTCTCCTGATCTATCACACCCCGTTACAGCTTCCCTCCCATTAGGGCTTTCAGCTGTAGACTCGAATCCGACAGGTCCGGGGCCAAACACACCCGGGAGTATCCGTTCTAGGTCTGGATGTGCGCCCTCAAGGATCGATCTAATTGCCCCCTGATAGATCACCGCTCTCGACATCATCAATTGGTTACGACGCTTAGTTAAAAACACGATCAAAAAAACAACACAGCCTGCCAATGCTATCATCACCGTCACCGTTCTACCTAAGCCGAGCACCGTTTTCGTTTCTAGACCCGAACCCCGCGAGCGATATGAGACCACCCATTTTGTCCCTTCTATCTCGCTAATAGCTGCCGGGAAG
>DPMX01000081.1 GCA_003540955.1 Gammaproteobacteria bacterium | reverse complement strand
CAAAATTACACCTGCTGCCATTCCAATCGAGGGCGTTGTTCCTTGAAAATGGTTGGACTCGGGTGGCGGCGTTTCAAACGCGCAACCCGATGCAACGTGCTCATGAGCATCTGGTAAAGATCGCAATAGAGGTCACTGATGGTGTATTTATCCACCAGGTCTTAGGCAAGCTGAAACCCGGCGATATACCCGCTCCGATTCGAACTGAGGCGATCCAGGCGATGATCGATAACTACTTCGTGCCGGGTACCGTAATACAAGGCGGATATCCTATCGAGATGCGCTACGCGGGACCACGCGAAGCATTGCTGCACGCCTTGATTCGTCAAAATTTCGGTTGTTCCCATCTTATTGTTGGGCGGGATCATGCAGGCGTTGGTAGCTATTACGGCCCATATGATGCTCACAAGATATTTGACTCCCTATGGGAGGGGGCGATGGAAACACAGGCCTTGAAAATTGACATCACGTTTTTTTGTAAGAAGTGTCACGGTATGGCAACAAGTAGAACTTGCCCACATGGGGACTCGGACCGGATCCACATCTCTGGCACGGAACAGCGCGAAATGCTGGCTAGCGGCGCACCCATACCGCCTGAATTTAGTCGCCCAGAGGTGGTCAAAATCCTTCGCGGCTTCTATCGTGACCTCGACGACTCTGCATGACATAGTGTGCTGAGCGTCGTTGTTAAATAGATCGAGGGGTTGATTGCGAGTCCAACGGCTACACTAGTTTAGGTTATAGCTCATATTGATTGATTTAGTGGCTGATGATGCATATTCGAAGGCTTCTTGAAGTCGGCCTCGTTTCATGACTCCGGATATATATATACCTAATTTGTTGAGCAACATGGCGGTCGTTTGCGATCGCTGCTGGTGATCTAAGACCCCTGACTCTAGTAATGTTTGCAGTGACTTGATGCGATACCGGTCAAGCCCGGTCGTTCGCCGGGATAGCTGGTCATCGTGTCCGCCGTATTTCTGGACGAGCGGCTGGTCAACGAATACGACTGGTTCACGTACGCAAAACCTAAGCCAAAATTCGTAGTCCTCACAGGCTTTAAGTGATTCGTCAAATAAACCAATATTGTCGAAGACATCGCGCCGGATGACTGCGCTCGACGGAGAAATGATACAAAGTGGTAGGCATTTTTCAAAGATCATTCCGCCGAACTTTTGATGATGCTTCTTTTGTTGGATCCGTTTTCCATTGCGAAACCAGTGTTCGTTTGTGTGTATTAACTTGACCTTCGGATTGTCAGATATGGCAATCGCTTGAGATTGCAACTTTTCTGGGTGCCACGCGTCGTCAGAATCAAGCAAGGCGATCCATTGGGATTTTGATTTCTGGATACCGTAATTACGTGCCGCGCTGACGCCTGAGTGCCTCTGGTAGTAGTAACGCACCTCAGGAAAGAGTTGTTTTAATATTCGGGCTGTTCCGTCCGACGATCCATCGTCGACAACTATAATCTCACGAGCTTGGTACGTCTGTTTTTGTACCGAATTTAGTGCGCGACTTATTAAATTTCCTCGATTGTAGGTGGGAATTACGACCGAAAAATCGACGCGGGTTTTCTTTGGCCTCTCGCCGTTACTATCTTTAATTGTGTTCAATTTGTATCTAAAAATAGCCTAAGGAAATTAGAACATCAATCTTTTACGGGAGCCCTGAGTGGGGTCGCTACGTATCCAAAAGCTTTAGGTACATCTGCCCCGTACATCGCTTGCGCTTTAATCGATCGGCCATGCCAAAGAAGTTCAATCGAGGAGTGCAATTTTGGATCGAGATTTGCTAGACGATCAACGAGAAAATCGTTCGTAGCAGTGTCTTCAGGCGGCGATTCTAGAATTTCAATAAATTTCACCAGATCGCGATCTTCGAGCAAACCAATCCCATATTCTGTTTCAATTAGAATATCGCCATTATCGTCGACGATTAGACCCCGCATTTCTTTTATATGGTTCTGAGTATGTGTAAATAGTTGATCCAGACCGTCTAAATGATAAATCCACGGTGTATAGTCAAGATTACAATACGCCCGCTGGGGACCATTTTGCACGAACCAATTGCCATTCTCGTCGGAAGAATAATTTCGTCCGAGGAAATCGATTGCCCTGCGGTGTGAGACTGATTGCCCTTTAATCAGCCAGTTCCCGCGACGGTCGAGGCGCAACCAACCGTAACATGCGGGGACATCCGGCCATTTTTCGAGCGCACGGATAACCCGATTATCGAATCGCTTTTGCATTTAGTGAGATCATCGAATCGGTAGCTCGGTTTTTTTAACGACGGTGCGGAGTGAAAAACTTGAGTGGACTCTAGTTACGCCTGGGAGGCGGGTTAAGTAATTAGAATGTAGTTGTTCAAAGTCGGCCGCATCCGACGCAACAACTCGTAATAGAAAATCGGCGTCCCCTGTCATTAGGTAGCACTCCATTACTTCTGGGACATGAGCGACCGCGCGCTCGAACTTTTCAAGATCTTCACGTTGTTGGCGATCTAGACTGATTTGCACAAATACTGTGCTTGGATAGCCTGCCTGCCGTTGGTCGACCAGCATTGCGTATCCACTTATCACCCCGAGTTCTTCAAGGCTACGAACACGGCGTAAACATGCGGATTCGGATAGGTTAATCCGTGCGGCTAATTCCACATTACTGAGTCGACCGTCGAGTTGTAATTCGTGGAGAATAGCTCGATCAGTTCGATCTAGTTTCAAAAATACTCTCCGTTGTAAGATAGTTCGATTATTTTAATATAAACCAGAAATAATTGTGTCTATAGCGGATATTTGACAATATTAACAGGAAAATTCAATAAATTTAGCATTATCCTGCAGTCCATAATATTAGGATTTCAAAAAGTTAAGGAGCCGCCATGCGTATTGGAGTACCGACAGAGATAAAAGCCAACGAAAACCGTATTGGCTTGGTTCCGGAAAGTGTGTCTGAACTTATCAAGTCCGGGCATCAGGTTTATGTCCAACGTGGTGCCGGCACGGGAATTCAGGCATCGAATGAGGACTTTGTGGATGCAGGTGCAATTATTTTGGAGGCCGGCGCTGATATTTACGAACAAAGTGAACTCATTGTTAAGGTCAAAGAGCCGCAACCGGCTGAATGTTTAATGTTGAAACCCCACCATACGCTTTTTACTTATCTACATCTTGCTGCAGACGTGGCATTGACTAACACTCTAGTTACGAGTGGGTCGACGGCGATTGCATATGAGACAGTGTCAGCAGATGACGGTAGTTTGCCGCTATTGGCTCCGATGAGCGAAGTCGCGGGGCGGTTATCTATTCAAGCTGGTGCGCATGCGCTGGAGCGTGAACACGGGGGGTATGGAATCCTTCTTGGCGGTGTCGCTGGCGTTCGGCCGGCACAGGTTGTGGTCATCGGGGGTGGGGTGGTTGGTACGAACGCGATCCAAATGGCCCTCGGGATGGGCGCGATGGTTACGGTGCTGGATAAATCTTTATCGCGCCTCCGTGAGTTGGATATGATCTTTGGCGGGCGCTTAAATACGATTTATGCGACCCAACAAGCGCTTGATGATTACGTTACTACTGCGGACCTAGTAATCGGAGCCGTTCTCGTTCCTGGGGCGACTGCGCCTCGGGTGGTTAATTGCGACATGGTCAAGCGTATGAAATCAGGTGCAGTCATAGTGGATGTAGCTATTGATCAGGGCGGATGCTTCGAGACAAGTCACCCTACGACGCATGCCGAACCCACCTACATTGTTGAGGATGTCGTTCATTATTGTGTTGCAAATATGCCTGGTGCCGTTCCA
>DPMX01000355.1 GCA_003540955.1 Gammaproteobacteria bacterium | reverse complement strand
TCAGATTCGTGAAATCCTGGTGCCTCGGAGCGAAATCGAAGCAGAGATTCAACGCTTGCGGGGAGCAGTGCAAACAGCGAAACAAGACTTGCGTGCCGTTCGCGAACAGATTCCGACTACTACTGCGCCTGATATCGCTAACTTCATCGATACTCATCTACTGATGCTTGAGGATGCAGCAATTACCTTTGATTCCGAACGTTTAATCGAGGCAAGGGGTTGTAATGCAGAATGGGCGCTTAAAATGCGGCGCGATGCCCTGGTTAAGGTGTTCGATGAAATGGACGACCCTTACTTGCGAACGCGGAAAGATGATGTTGATCATGTGGTGACTAGAATCCAACGGATTTTGGCGAATCATGAACAAAAAAAATATGAAATGGATGGCAACCACCTTGCGGATATAGTCGTAGTTACGGATGAACTGAGTCCAGCAGATGCCATCCTAATGAAAAAAAATGGTGTTGCCGCTTTTGTTACCAGGTATGGCGGAGCGACGTCCCACATGTCTATTTTAGTGCGTAGTCTTGGTATTCCAGGAATCGTTGGCGTACACGGAATCCATCAATATATCTCAGAAAAAGAGCTGTTAATCGTCGATGGTGACGAGGGTGTTGTTGTGGCCGATCCGGATACAGTGTCTCTATCCCATTACCGTGGCCAACAGTCCGAGAGAAGGCGGCACGCAGAGAGCCTTGAACACCTCCGCGAGGTGCAAGCTATCACGTCAGATGGGGTGGAAATCGAGCTACACGCGAATGTAGAGTTACCCGGCGATTTCGTCGCCGCGCAAAATGTCGGTGCGACTGGGGTCGGACTCTATCGTACAGAATTTTTGTATGTTAACCGAAATGACATTCCGAACGAAGAGGAGCATTTCCGTGCCTACCGGGAATTGATTAATTCGGTTCAAGGGCTGCCCGTTACTATCCGAACCTTAGATATGGGAGCCGACGACGATATTACGATAGAGGGCAGTCGAATGGACGGCGCTAACCCGGCATTAGGCCTACGCGCGATCCGCCTATCTCTAACGCAGCCGGAAGCGTACTGGTCTCAATTACGAGCGATTATTCGATCCTCTGCTTTTGGGCCGGTACGGTTATTGATTCCGATGCTTTCTAACGTAAGTGAGGGGCAGCAGGTCATCTCAGACATTCGCACCGTGCAAACAGACCTAGAGCGCCGCCATGTGGCCTTCGATCCTAAAATGCTAATAGGCGCTATGATCGAGGTTCCGGCTGCCGCTATATGTGCCGACGCTTTTGCCCGAATCTTTGATTTCTTTTCTATTGGGACGAACGATTTAATCCAATATACGGTTGCTATTGATCGCCTAAATAATTCGGTAAACCATCTTTACGATCCGCTCCACCCCGCCGTTTTACGATTAATTGCCGGTACTATCGATGCGGCACAAGCTCGGAAGATTCCGGTCGCGATGTGCGGCGAGATGGCCGGCGACGTGAGTTACACTCGCTTATTATTAGCACTTGGGTTACGCCAGTTTAGTGTTAATCCGTCGGTGCTTCTTGAAATCAAACACATAGTAGCTCAAACGAATGTAGCTGAAATTGAGCATTTGGCGAGAACAGCGCTAAGCGTCTCCGATTTAGGGGAATTCAAAACGCTACTTGAAAAATTACGTTGACCCGGGCCGGTTAAAGGCCCGTGACGGTGCAATTTTGCTACACTGTGCGGTGGGGCGGACTGCGTTAGCTACGGGGCGGGGTAACGGTATCGTAATTCGATTGCTTGATGGCAATCTAGCGCGGAGCCGTCCGATTCTAAAGAGGCGTGAATCGACCCGGAATCGGTTTAGAATTAACAGTGCTCGGTGATCATTCCGTTTGTCACTAATGCGAGACGATCCAAGGTTCCAAATGGGCACTTTTGAAGAGCACAATCGAAATCAAGAATTAGTGCTTTCTATCCAGGAAGCGCTTGAAGCCAATGATCTCTTGTCTGTACGTGATGCACTAGGATTATTGCATCCCTCCGAATTGGCTGATCTACTCGAGTCGCTCCCGAGTGAAATTCGTGATGAATTGTGGGTTCATGTTGAACCGGCGGCCGAGGGAGGAGTTTTAGCGGAGGCAAACGATAGTGTTAGAGCCGCGCTACTGGAAAACATGGCGCCGCAACAGGTGGCTGCAGCGACAGCTTCTTTAGATAGTGATGACGCCGCAGATATTCTGCAAGATCTGTCTGAATCGCGGGCCGACGAAGTACTGCGCTCGATGGACGATCAAAATCGCGCTCGAATTGCGTCGGTTCTTTCGTATCCTGAAGATACTGCTGGTGGTTTGATGAATGTCGATGTTGTGACGATCCGCGCGGACGTCGACGCAGCAGTTGTGCTTCGATCACTGCGTTTACACCACTCGATCCCTGAAAAGACTGATAGCTTAATGGTAGTTGATCGGGAAAATACTTATTTGGGTGTCTTGGCACTAGCGACTTTAGTGTCAGCGCCTACGAGTGCCTATGTCGGCGATTTAATGAGAGCCGATGCAGAAGGCATTCCAGCGTCTACCAAGGCGGCTGACGTTGCTTTGCTGTTTGAACAGCGGGATTTATTGTCGGCAGCAGTCGTTGACGGCAATGGTTCATTGCTCGGGCGGATTACCGTAGACGACGTGATAGATGTGATTAGCGAGCAAAGCGCTCATTCTTTTATGTCGGCCGCGGGATTGAATGAAGAGGATGATTTTTTCCCGCCGGTGCTCGACGCAACACGGCGCCGTTCAACGTGGCTCGCCATCAATCTAGCAACGGCATTTCTGGCAGCATGGGTCATTGGTCGTTTCGACGCGACAATCCAACAACTCGTCGCGCTTGCTATTTTAATGCCGGTTGTCGCTAGCATGGGTGGTGTAGCTGGTAGTCAAACCCTAACCCTCGTGATTCGTGGACTTGCTCTTGGTCAGGTTGGGTCTGCAAACGCGCGATTGTTGCTGTGCCGCGAGATGGCAATAGGTGTGCTTAACGGTTTGGTCTGGGCGGTAATTGTGGCTTTAGTCGCCGGTGTATGGTTCAGCGACGTCTGGTTGGGAGTGGTGATTGGTTCCGCAATTATCTTAAATCTCGTTGCTGCTGCTTTTTCAGGAGCTGTGATCCCGCTTATATTACGTCGCATTCAGATTGACCCAGCACTTGCCGGCGGGGTGGTTTTAACTACCGTGACTGATGTGGTCGGTTTTGTATCGTTTCTGGGCTTAGCGACGCTGTTTTTGCTATGAAGATTAAAACTACACCCATGTTAACGTAGCGCTACAATTTCCCAAACGAAATGTGCTATGCTGACGATCGGTAAAGTAATATGTTGTTTTTATACAACAAATATTTTCAATATAAAACAATTAACAGAAAGAAAAGCATAGGCTTCTCAATCGGGGAAATCCGTGATGACCAAATTAACAAGAACA
>DPMX01000142.1 GCA_003540955.1 Gammaproteobacteria bacterium | reverse complement strand
GATAATCGCCGGGCCAACTGTTTGGAACGTCGAGTCCAGCGCAGCGCGGTCGTATATCGGCGTTGGCTGCAATACTTTAGTACCGAGATACCCGACTTCGCGAGTGGTTTTCGGCGGCGTATTTTTTATCTGATTCGGGACGTGTCGGGGTAGGTCGACTTTCCGTCGTAGCCCCCTCACTGTCAAACGTAAGTTGACAATCTCAACGGCTTCGCGATCACGCCACGTACGTCCAGATAATTGTTCGAAGTGATCATGAAAGCTGTCAATTGTGCTTGCGACATTCTTTTTTAGATCTGATCCAGAAGGACATTCGATCGTCAACTCCTGAGTCATACCTACGTAGCGCAGATCCAATTTGGCGTTCATTAACCAGTCGCCACCCATAAAAGGTTCAGCTTCACACCAGCTTTGCGCGCGCCCGCGAAGAGCGCGAAGCCCGATTTTTATTTTTGATACGTCGAGCGCATCATCAATAACGCCACAAGGTAAGACAAAATCACGTGTTACATCAGCTGCCAAAAGCCCCCATGCGGCCGCTAGTCCGGGCTGCGGCGGGACGATAACCGTCGTCATGCCTAGTAGGTCCGCGAGCTCGGCCGCATGAAGCGGTCCGGCACCACCCATTGCAAGCAGCGCATGGTCGGTCGGGCTACACCCGCGAGATACCGAAACTCGCCGAATCGCACCGCACATGTTGTGGCTCGCGATTTCAAGGATTCCGCGTGCCGTAGTTAATACATCGAAGCCACGATTTTGGCCAAAAATCTCAAGAACATCCCAAGAGCGCGTTCTATCGAGAGGCACGCTACCGCCAAGCAACGCATCGGGAATCCGCCCCAGTACGAGTTGCGCATCGGTTAATGTTGGCAATTCTCCGCCGTGCCCATAACAAGCAGGACCCGGGCGCGCACCAGCGCTTTCAGGGCCAACATGCCACCGACGATCAAAGCCCTCGTGGGCAATTGATCCACCGCCTGCACCGATCGAAAAAACGTCAAGCATCGGGGTTTTTATCGGGAACCCTGCAACACTGCCCCTAGTAGTCAACGCATAATCGCCGTTTGTGATCAAGGCGACGTCCGTGGATGTACCACCGACATCGAGCGTAATAAAATTTTCGAAACCACTTTTTTCTCCCAACCAATGCATACCGACAACTGCTGCGCCTGGGCCGGAAAGTGCGGTAGCCAATGGTTGATGAGAAAGACTTTCGGCGCTCGATAGACCGCCATTTGACTGCATTAACCATATCTGTGAAGTCGACTTATTCGAATTTGGCACTAAGCTATCGAGATGCTCTTCTAGTGACGGGATAAGGCAACTATTCAATGCGGTCGTTAAGGTGCGTTCGTATTCTCGCAGTTCTGGCAACACCGTACTCGAGAGCACTACTTTGATACCAGGCGTGACCTCGGCAAAAACTTCCGCTACGGCTTGTTCGTGTGCCGGATCCAAATAACTATGGAGCAGCGAGACCGCGACCACACTAATATCAGCGGCTTGATACTCCTGGGCGATAGCTTCGATTTCTGAACGATCGATACCAATTCGTACCGCACCCGTAGCCTCGAGTCGCGCTTGTATTTCGCGTACCCACTCAATACTAACCAGGCGGCGTGGTAGTTGATTCGATGACGCCTTATCACCGCTTCTCGGAAGACGTGCGGTTTCGAGGATATCGCGGAAACCAGCCGTCACAACAAGCCCAATATGCGGAAGCGTACCAGTGAGTAGACTATTTAACGTTACCGTAGTGCTATAGAGCAATTCGTCCTGTTTGGAGATCTGCCCAAGAGAACTATTCAATGTCGAGGCAAATTCGCTAGGTGCCACCGTGGGCAATTTGAAACTCTGGATTACACCGCTCTCATCCACGGACAGAACATCGGTAAAAGTACCACCAACGTCAATACTTATTGTGCGCGGACCCCTCATTCAATGGGAGGTTACAAGTGGCCACAATACTGCTTCGCTGGACTGCGACCAAGGTGATGTCACTGCGTACCTCAAGAGGTTTTTATTGAGACGCTTGGAATCAATTTACTTCAGGCCAACGATGAGCCCATGGCTTAGCAGTTTCAAGTTGACTCGCAATGCGAAACAAAGTCGCTTCATCAGCGAAACGGGTCATTAGGTGAATACCGATCGGCAAACCGGCATCATTCCAACACAACGGCAACGAGATAGCGGGTTGACCTGTTATATTCGCGATCATCGTGAAGCGAGGGAATTGCTCCATCCGTTCAGTCGCTTGACGGGGGTACTTCGGATCAAAATCAAACCAACCGAGCGGCGGCGGCGGGCGAGTCAAGGTCGGCGTCAGTAAAACATCGTAGTTTTCAAAAAACGGCGCAATTTCCCGTGTAAACATATGCATGTCATGCATTGCCAAAATGAAGTCAGACGGATGCGTCTCAGCGTCAATCGAGTACATCTTCCACGTATGGCGTTCAAACAACTCCGGTTCTGGTTTACGACCGGTGCGACGTTCCCAATCGCGAATCATCCAGGCCACCATCCCGGCCCAGATAGTAGTGAAGAACTTACCGTATTTTCCAGCGTCGACGAGTGGTTTCGCTTCTTCGACGTGATGCCCTAGGTCCTCACATAACTTCGCAATCTCCCTCACTGCAGATTTACAATCTTCCGCGACCTCAGTCGAGAGCACAGGCTCTTCGCTGAATGCGATCCGTAAACGGCCAGGATCGATCCCAACTTCTTCGGCAAACGGTCGTGCCGGTGGCGGCGGATAGTACGGCGCTCCAATGTCAGGGCCAGCAGTAACATCGAGCATGAGAGCGTTATCGAGCACTGTGCGGGTAACAACATGCTCCGACAAAAGGCCGTGAGCACCGATATCACCGTAGTCGGGTCCCGTCGGGTTACGTCCACGGGTACCTTTCAGCCCAACTAATCCACAAGCCGCCGCTGGCACTCTCGTCGATCCACCACCATCATTTGCATGCGAAACTGAAACCATACCGCAAGCAACCGACGCACCAGCGCCGCCAGACGATCCACCCGGCGACCTGCTGAGATCCCACGGGTTTCTCGTCGGCCCATAGAGTTCTGGCTCGGTGGTTGGTTTCGAGGCGAACTCCGGAGAGTTGGTCTTACCACAAATGATAAATCCTGCGCGACGATAACGGGCCACTAGTTCTGAATCCCGCGGTGAAACGTAGCCTTCCAGGTAACGTGATCCTTCCGTCATAGGGGAGCCAGCATATTCCGCCACCACATCTTTTAGTAACATTGGGACACCACAGAAAGCCTCGTCACCGCGCAGTCCTCGCACGGCTTCGCGGGCCATATCGAACATCGGTATGACAACGGCGTTAATCGACGGATTCAGCTCTTCGATTGCCGCAATCGAAGCTTCTACAAGTTCTGCAGCCGAGACCTCCCCGCTTTTCACGAGCGCAGCCTGTTCAACCATCGTCTTTCGCATTAATTCTGACACTCTCTACCTCTCTTTTTCAGTTTATTCAGCGCTCGCGTGACACCAATACACCAGACTGCTCTAAATCGCGAATTCTTTCAGCATTATATCCGAGCATCCGCGATAAGACTTCTTCGTTATGTTGGCCTAAGGTTGGCGCAACTAAATCGAGCCGTTCGGGCTGCTCGGTAAAGCGCAGTGGAAATCCTGGAATTGTCAGGTCGCCCATAACCGGATCCGTGATTTCACGTACCATGCCACGCTCTCGGAAATACGGGTGTTGGATAGCCTCCGCCGGATCCATTACTGGCGACGCCGGGACACGATGCTCTTCGAGTATGTCCAGTACCGATTCGTTATTGGGAAAGCCGGTCATCCAAGTTTCTATGATCTCGACAAGTTCCGCCTGTCGTTCACCTCGCGAAGTAGCATCCGCGTAGCGAGGATCATGCTCCAAATCCGGGCGACCTATCGCGGCGCAGACATTTTTCCATTGAGGTTGCAGCGACAGGATGCAAATGTATCCGCTTGGCCCTTTGAATACACCGAACGGTGCGATAAGTTCATGATGTGCACCTTGACGGTGAGGTCTAAATTTACCTTTTGTTAAGGTGAAACCTTGCAGCGAAACGTCGTGCAGGTGAAACATTGCATCCACCATACTAATATCTAACCATTGTCCCACCCCTGTTCTAGAACGGTGAAACAAGGCATAGCCGATCGCTGAAAACGCGTGGACACCACTGGTAATATCAGCGACCCCGAGACCTACTGGCAACGGCGGTCCATCGCGCTCGCCGGTCATATGCATGATCCCAGCAAAAGCCTGAGCGACCCAGTCATAACCGGTCTTGTGAGATAACGGACTCTCACGACCGTAGGCAGAAATCGAAGCCATGATGGCCTTGGGATTAATCGCTTTGATATCGTCCCAAGCAAGGTGTTTCTTCTCCATGACCCCAGGTCCGAAGTTCTCAATGACAACATCAACTTCCGCGATCAACTCCCGCAAAATTACATCGCTCTCAGGTTTTTTTAGATTGAGACCGAGACTTTTCTTACCGCGATTTTGTTGGATAAAATAGCCACTGCGCCCGTCATCAGTAAACGGTAATCCGCGCGATGGGTCACCGCCAGGTGCAATTTCGATCTTAGTAATGTCGGCACCCATCTCGGCCATCAGACGACCGACCGTAGGCCCAGCCAAATACTGCGTAAAATCGAGTACGCGAATTCCCTCAAGTATCAACATATTCGCATTAGCCTTGTTATTAATGGAGGATGAATGTACCACCTATCTGAAAACTAATTTGCATTTAAGCCATATCTCAGCGTAGAACTACAAATCTGCAATAAAACCCACTAGGAGTGAGACTACCATGAGCCAAATAGGACGATACACCCCGGCACCGTCGCAGGAGGTTATTTACGGTAAACCTGTGGCAGAAGCGCTTGTCGAAGAAATTGAACGCCAAAAGGTCTCGCGCATTGTCTTCGTTACTAACACGAGCCTTAACCAACCTAATGGCCTCGCTGAGGTTGTAAAAGGTGCCCTTGGCAAATTATGTGTTGCCGAAGTCAGTGGTATCCGGGCCCATTCGCCGCGCGAAGATGTGGTTCGGTTGACTACCACTTTACGTAACAGCAATGCAGACATGGTTATCGCCTTGGGTGGCGGCTCGGTATGCGACGCGACGAAGGCCGCCTGCCTA
>DPMX01000111.1 GCA_003540955.1 Gammaproteobacteria bacterium | reverse complement strand
CGTCCATGTTGCCTGAGTCTCACTCAATGCCAACAATACGAGACACATGACTCCCGTTGCTATGGACACTTTCAATATATATGTCGCCCAACCACGACCAGGACGGTACGAGCCGTTGACAATCAACGCTTTGAGCAGCAGCCCAGCGTTGATAAATGCGGCCAATGATGTCGCCAAGGCTAGTCCGGCATGTGCAAACAAACCAACGAGCGCTAGATTCAAAATGACATTCACCCCCATCGCTATCACCCCGATACGCACGGGTGTGCGGGTGTCTTGTTTCGCGTAAAAACCGGGCGCCAGAATCTTCACCATGATAAATGCAGTTAGACCACACGAATACGCGATCAAGCTTTGCCCCGCCATCATCACATCACGTTCGGTCATCACGCCGTATTGAAACAACGCGCTGAGTATCGGCTCAGCTAGGAACGCTAATGCTGTTGCCGCAGGCAAGCTAATTAGAAGCACCAAGCGTAGTGCCCAATCTAGGGTGGCAGAAAAATTCTGTGGTTGTCCTTGCGTGTGCGATTGAGCCAAACTCGGCAAAACGACGGTCGCCAACGCGATACCAAACACACCCAACGGGAACTCGACCAATCGATCGGAGTAGTACAACCAGGAAATACTCCCTGTTTCCAAAAATGATGCTATTAACGTATCAATCATTAGATTAATCTGCGCCACTGAGACCCCGAAAATCGCAGGCCCCATTAAGCGTAAGGTTTGTCGAACACCTGGATGAAAAAAATTAAATGTTATCCGCCTAAAAATACCGAGTCGTATAACGGCGATCAATTGGATAAAAAACTGTAGAATTCCTCCAACGAGTACACCGATCCCAAGTGCAACGATTGGTTGTTTAAGCAACGGCGCCAAATACAGCGCAGCTCCAATCATGGCGACATTCAACAACGCCGGTGTGAGCGCCGGGATAGTAAAGCGTCCATAAGTATTTAACACGCTACCGAATAGCGCCGTGATTGAAATAAACATCAAGTATGGAAATGTGATCCGAAGCATAAGCGTGGCGAGTTCCCATTTCTCCAGATCCTGAGTGAATCCGGGGGCGAATAACGCGATAAACACAGGCGCTGTCAACACGCCAAAAGCCACGACAAAAAAGAGCGCAAGCGATAACACGCCGGCCGTCGCACCAATGTAGTCCACCACCTTCACCTTGTCGCCGTTGGCTTTACTTTCGGTTAGTACAGGTATGAAAGCCTGTGAGAAAGCGCCTTCGGCGAACAGCCTTCGAAACAAATTTGGTATTTTAAAAGCCACGAAGAAAACGTCGGCAGCAACCGTTGTACCGAACGTTTTCGCAATCACGATATCGCGAATGAAACCGAGTACACGGGACACCATTGTCATCTGCCCGACGACCGCAGTTGAACGAAATAAGCTTCTACTCAGAGTAAATTCCTTAGACTACGTCCTAAATGCTGCTCGTGAAACGACAATTGCTCTCGTGACCGCAATGCCTGAGAATTCGGATAACAATTACTATTTACCGTATGTCAAATACTACCGCATATTCAAGCCCTTGCCGCGTTAATAACTCCTTCTCAGAGGTGGCACCTAAATACACCGATTCGACCCACGTCATTTGACAATTCCACCATTAAGTCGCATAGTTCGCGCCCTTTAAAACAGACACCGGAGTAGATGATTGGCCAACTCAGCACAAGCCCGTAAACGCGCCCGCCAGGGGGAAAAACGGCGTAAGCAGAATGCCGGCCGCAGATCGTTGCTGCGAACGCGGATTAAACAGGTCGTGCTAGCCATCGAGGCGGGGGAAAAAGAGAAAGCGCAGGCTGCATATGTCCTTGCGGTCCCGGTTATCGACACGATGGCCAGATCGTCTTTGATTCACAGAAATAAAGCCGCGCGGCACAAATCTCGGTTAAACGCCCGGATCAAAGCTTTACCTTGAGTCATATTTAGCCAACCTATAGCCAAGCACCTCTCGATGTCCAATCGAAGTTCAAATGATGACTAGGCTATCTCGATGAATTAGCTCCGGCTCTCGTGTATACCCCAAAATCGACTCGATTTGATCTGTCGATTTACCGCGAATCTGACCGGCCTCGACCGCATCGTAATTAACCAACCCCTTAGCAACCTCAATACCATTCTCATCTACACAGGTAACTAATTCACCCCGTTCAAATTCACCCAAGATTCGCAAGACGCCGACCGCGAGCAGGCTGCGACCTTCATCGCGGATCACTCGGCAGGCGCCACTATCCAGGACCAATTGACCTTTGGGTACGAGCGTGCTCGCAAGCCATTGTTTTCGAGCCGCGAGTTTCGTTCGTGGCGCCTCTAAAAACGTTCCGATAGATTTACCTATCGCAATATCATGTAGAACATTAGGTTTAAATCCGGAAGCAATAATTGTGGACGTTGCCGAGCGCGCCGCAAGCCTGGCAGCCGTTAATTTTGATCGCATACCTCCGCGCCCCCAAGCGCCACCCTCGCCCGCTATTTCATCGATCATACGGTCGTTGGTATCCGCTTGTGTGATCAAAAAAGCATTCGAATCCTCGCGCGGATCGGCACTCATAAGTCCATCCTGATCAGTGAGGATCACTAAAAGATCCGCATCGACGAGATTACTCACAAGACCCGCAAGCGTATCATTGTCCCCAAACCGAATTTCATCGGTAGCGACCGTATCGTTTTCGTTAATCAAGGGGAATACGCCGAGGCCCAACAAGGTTCTGAGCGTGCTACGCGCGTTAAGGTATCGGCGCCGATCGGCTAGGTCGTCATGCGTGAGCAATATTTGCGCAGCGCATATCCCGGCCTTTTCGTATGCGAGTTCCCAAGCTCTAATCAAACCCATTTGTCCAACTGCGGCGGCGGCCTGCAATTCATGAATAGAATGCGGCCGCACGTTCCAACCGAGGCGTATGGCACCTTCAGCTATCGATCCCGATGAAACAACGACGATCTCGTGTCCAGCTTGTTTGAGTGCGACCATCTGCGCTGCCCAATCTTCAATGGCTTCGGCGTTCAAGCCCACTCCATGTTTAGTTGCAAGGGCGCTGCCGATCTTGATTACCCAACGCCGCGAGGTCAAAATTTCGGAGCGGTCTCCAGTGGACCTAGATTCGGAACCAGGATCGAGCTTACTCATCGCCGGCCACCCCTCCTAGCCTATCCGAGATGGCATTGACCAACTCATTGCAACCGGCACCGGTCGCGGACGAGACGTGAAATACCGGACCTTCCCAATCTGTCGCAGCACGAAATTTAGAAGCATCACAGTCATATGATTCACCCAAGACGTCGATCTTATTAAACACTACCCAGCGTTCGCGATCGATAAGTGGGTTCTGGTGAGCGGCGAGTTCTTTGGTAATAGTGCGAAAGTTTGCCGCAGGACCACAACCGTCACCAAAGCCACAGACGTCGATTATATGCAGCAACAACTTGGTGCGCTCAACATGACGCAGAAATTGTAAGCCGAGACCGGCGCCACCGGCCGCACCTTCAATGATTCCGGGTATATCGGCGACTACGAAGCTCGTATCGACGCCTACCGACACCACTCCAAGGATTGGCCGTAAGGTAGTGAAAGGATAATCTGCAATCTTCGGGCGCGCCGCTGAAATTTGGTTAATCAGTGTCGATTTCCCCGCATTTGGCAATCCTACAAGACCAACATCCGCTAACAGTTTTAATTCCATCCGCAACTCACGCGATTCCCCAGATGAACCTTTGGTCGTTTTGCGTGGGGCACGATTCACACTACTTTTAAAGCGCGCGTTACCAAGGCCGTGAAAACCTGCTTGCGCCACTAACAACCGTGATTGCTCCGCTGTAAGATCGCCTATCATTTCACCTGTCTCGGCGTCATATACCAAAGTTCCTGGTGGTACCGGAATAATCAGATCTTCGCCTCCCTTCCCGATCCGATTGCGGCCCATCCCGGATTGGCCGTTACGTGCTTTGAACATTCGCTTATAGCGGAAATCTATGAGCGTGTTAATACGGTCATCGACTTCTAGATAGACGCTTCCGCCATCGCCGCCATCACCCCCATCGGGGCCACCCAAAGCAACGTACTTCTCCCGGCGAAAACTCAGGCACCCGTCTCCACCGTTCCCCGCTTGAACGCTGATCTTTGCCTCGTCGATAAATTTCATGCGTTGCCTGTAATTCGCCCCAATAGAACCTTACGGAAACAAAAAACCCCGTATCAAACGGGGTTGTTCCAGAGTCTACGAGGAATAATTATCTCTAGCTAGCCCTGGACCACGCAAACATATCTGCGGCTCTTTGGACCCCGCACTTCGAATTTCACCGTCCCATCCACCTTTGCAAACAAAGTGTGATCGTGACCACACCCGACATTCACGCCTGGGTGAAAATGAGTACCACGCTGCCGCACAATGATATTGCCTGAAGTAACGGACTCGCCTCCAAAACGCTTTATGCCAAGACGTTTAGACTGAGAATCTCTGCCGTTTCGCGTACTGCCGCCTGCTTTTTTATGTGCCATATGTACTTACCCTCGCGCGACGCCGGTTATTTCTACCCGCGTAAAATTCTGACGGTGTCCCATTTGTCGCCTGTAGTGCTTACGACGTTTGAATTTTATGATACGGATTTTTTTACCGCGCCCGTGTTCTATAACAGTCGCCGTGACCTTGGCACCCTCAATAAGGGGCGTACCGACTTCCACCTTCTCGCCGTCACGCAGTAAAAGCACCTCCCCAAATTCAACTTTTTCTCCCGGAGCAGCATCTAGGGTTTCTACCTCTAGTTTATCACCTTCACTCACGTGGTATTGTTTACCGCCGGTCTTGATAACGAAATTCATAGCTATACCTGGAACGCTTCTAGAGGGTACGAAAGCGCGCGATTCTACGTAATTATTCCGCGCCACACAAGGCACTGTGTGCAGCACCTAGTCCGCTGTCTATCCGTTGATTTCGATGGTAATTTTAACCGTGTCTTGGCAAGATGTTAGAGCCATTTAGCAAATAGACCCCCAATTTCCAACGAAGCAATGAGTGTGACCGCCCCATCTAACGATATCGCTGACGTCCGTGCCTTAGTTGCGGAGGAGATCTCTGCGGTAGATCGTTTAATCAAGACTCGGCTTTATTCCGAAGTGGCGCTGATCAACCAACTCAGTCAGTACATCATCGGTAGTGGAGGCAAACGCTTGCGCCCAGTGATAGCGCTACTCTCCGCGAAGGCAGTGGGTTATGACGAGAACCGACATATTGATGTCGCGGCGATAGTCGAACTAATCCATACCGCAACATTACTTCATGACGACGTCGTCGATTCATCCAAAATGCGGCGTGGGAGAGAAACAGCGAACCTAGTGTGGGGTAGCGAGGCAAGCGTCCTGGTCGGCGACTTTCTGTATTCTCGCGCATTTCAAATGATGGTCGATCTACAGAATATGAGAATACTTGAGATTCTCGCTGATGCTACCAATACGATCGCCGAAGGCGAAGTCATGCAACTCGTAAGCTGCCATGATCCCAACATCACAGAGCAACGGTATCTCGACACAATCCATAACAAAACGTCGAAGTTATTCGAGGCGGCGGCAGCACTAGGTGTTGTAATCAGCGGAGATAAACCGGAACTGGAAGAGGCAATGGCCCGCTACGGACGCCACCTCGGAACTGCGTTTCAACTGATAGACGATGTACTAGACTTCAGTGCGTCTCCTGAGCAATTGGGCAAGAACATCGGCGATGATCTTGCCGAAGGTAAACCGACGCTTCCACTTTTATACGCGATGTGGAAAGGGAACAAAGAGCAGGCCCAAGTTGTGCGCGAAGCAATTGAGCATGGTGGTTTAGACCGGATTAAAGAAATTTCTGACGCGATTGAATCAACTGGAGCCATCACTTACACTTTCGCCGTCGCTGAAGCAGAGGCAATAAAGGCTAAAGAGGCCTTACGCAGTCTCCCTCGCTCAGCCTATGTGGATGCACTTGATACGCTCGCGAGCTTTGCCGTGCACCGCAGCTCTTGATGTTTTTTTTAGGTATTAAATTCGGGGTGTAGCTCAGCCTGGTAGAGCACTGCCTTCGGGAGGCAGGGGTCGTAGGTTCAAATCCTGTCACCCCGACCAATTAAATCAATAACTTACCTTTATTTTTCCGTCAGGGTAATTTCTAAACGTCGGCTAGTGGTCCACAGATGGTCCAATGAAGCGTAATAAACGGCTACAAACGTGGTGCGATCCCAATTAAATCAATCACTTGTGGCGCTCTAGATCAAGGTATTGGCCCGTATGGCGAGAATGGCGTGAATCGTGCACTATCAAACCCATTAGGCACAGCGGGTTCACCGAAACGCTCAACCGAATTCGAGACCTCGGCAAGCGAGAGTGTCAGGTTGAACAGCATTTGTGCGTCCTCCGGCATGTCACCGAGCGGGAAACGATCGAGATGCGCTAAGGCTTCGTGTATTTGCGACAGCATGGCGTCGTAGAATTCCTGGATCTCTTCCATCGTGCTGGTAAGCCGCGCGTGATTGCGCTCACGTTCTGTCCCTAAGGCCCACTGGTCAACGAACGGTTCAAGTTTGCTGAAAGGTGCTGGCAATTGCATCTCGAATACCTCTGCTTAAACCCAGTTTAGTCTTTACCACGCACATGGTCGTCAACGACTTTCATATGGTGACGCACACAAACCTCGCTATCACTCAAAAGGATATCGTGCCGAGGGGCGCCCGCCGCACTCGTTACCCCTGTTTGAGTTTGTTCCATCATGTGTAGGTCTTCATGCAAAATATCTCTTAGCACCGCACGACTGTATTCATGCGAAAACCGCTCCGAGGCATTTCGTGGCGGAGCGTAGTAGTTTTTCATTTCGTAGAACGTCCTATCTGGTGATAACGGCCAGAAGTTGTAAGTGAAGTACCACCCTGACGCCACATCGACAAAGAAGTTCGGGAAGATTACGTTAATGTCGAGGGACCAATTCTTGGCACCGGAGGGGTTTGCGCCACGACCATAACCGACACCGCCTTGTGAAACTTGGGGGGTGTGGGAGGCAGCAATCGCTTCGACCGGCGTCATCTCAAAGTCGGGATTACCCAATATCGAAAGCGTATGGTGGCGTTTATCAAGTTTGGTCCACAAAGGTCGGCCGAACATATTATCCTTGTCCCGAAATGAGTTCCCTGACTCAGAGTGAACGAACGCTACATGGTAGACTTCATTGAAGGCAGACACGGCAAGGATCGGTGGAGCCGGAGAAAAATATAAGTGTGGTGACGGGGCCTTGCTTCTCTAGGGCGGCACTTGTCCGAAGGTTTGCCCACCTTCGGCGAAGTAGCAGATTTCGGCTGAAGTCGATTCTCGCCCGATGATTGGGTTGCGGTGCGGAAAACGTCCGAAGCGCTCGATTATTTCAGCATGCTTTTGTGCAAAATCGC
>DPMX01000207.1:11098-14569 GCA_003540955.1 Gammaproteobacteria bacterium | reverse complement strand
CCGATACGGCCCCGATTACAGGCCCATTACGCTCGCTGGTTTGGATCGCGATCACCCCTTGGCCACCTCGCCCCTTTGTCGGAAATTCGTCCACCGCAGTTCGCTTCCCATAGCCGTTTTGAGTCGCGAACAGGATCGCTTGCGTTGGATCCACGGGAATTAAAGAGATAACTTCGTGCTCATCATTCAGCCTTATACCGCGAACGCCTCGCGCCGTACGGCCCATCGGTCTCACCGCCGTTTCAGAAAACCTTATCGCCTTGCCACTCGAGCTGACCAGCATGATATCACTACCACCGTCGGTCAACGAGACTCCCACTAGGCTATCGTTTGGCTCAAGACCAACGGCAATAATACCGTTTGCGCGCGGCCGCGAAAATTGGTCCAGCGGTGTTTTTTTCACTATTCCATGCCGGGTTACCATCAGTACATATAGTTCGGCA
The DNA here is from genome assembly GCA_003540955.1 of Gammaproteobacteria bacterium. Taxonomy (GTDB): domain Bacteria; phylum Pseudomonadota; class Gammaproteobacteria; genus UBA11873. Next base: position 14,126 of record DPMX01000207.1, on the reverse strand, counting down.
TCAAATTCTTTAACCGGTAACACAGCCGTGATTCGTTCACCATCGCCAAGCGGTAGCAGGTTGACTAGTGGCCGACCACGCGCAGTTCGGCCTGCTTGAGGGAGTTCGTACACTTTCAACCAATACAATTTCCCCTGTGTTGAAAAACATAAAATAGTGTCGTGGGTGCCCGCAATAAAAAGCTTGTCTACGAAGTCCTCTTCCTTCGTCGTGGTTGCGGTTTTACCTTTACCACCACGCCTCTGCGAACGATAGACATCTATCGGTTGCGATTTTGCGTACCCCGCATGAGAAAAAGTTACAACCACGTCCTCCTCGCTGATTAAGTCTTCTAACGACAAGTGTTCGTGCGATTCGACAATTTCGGTACGACGTTCGTCACCGTACTGTCCACGAATCTCAATCAGCTCATCTCGAATTACCTGCATTAACCGCTCTGGCCGTGCGAGGATGTCCAACAAATCGTCAATTTGGCCCAATATTAACTTGTATTCATCAATAATTTTGTCGTGCTCCAACGCGGTCAAACGTTGTAAACGCATCTCGAGGATCTCTTTTGCCTGGCGCTCGGAAAGGCAATACCTATCCTTCTGCAAGCCACAAGACTCTGGAAGGTGGTCGGGGCGCGAGGCCTCGGCCCCCGATCGTTCCAACATCTCCAATACGAGCCCAGGCGCCCAGTCTTGTGCAAGCAAGCTTGTTCGCGCGATCGCTGGGGTAGGAGACGCCTTGATCAAGGCAATGATAGGGTCAATATTGGCTAGCGCTACCGCGAGCCCCTCCAGCACATGTGCCCGCTCACGTGCCTTGCGTAACTCGAATAGGGTTCGTCGGGTAACGACTTCCCGACGATGCCGGACAAAACATTCAAGAATTGTCTTGAGATCAAGGGTCTTCGGTTGACCATCAACCAACGCGACCGTATTGATACCAAACACGGTTTGCATCTGGGTTTGTCGATAGAGATTGTTGAGCAACACGTCGGGATTCTCACCGCGTTTGAGCTCAATTACGATTCGCATACCTTCCTTATCGGATTCGTCGCGCAAGCCGTCACTGCGAATACCCTCAACCTTTTTTTCCTTGACCAACTCGGCGATCTTCTCCAGCAATCGCGCCTTGTTCACTTGATAGGGCAGCTCATGAACAATAATGCGCTGCATCCCGCCTTCTTCGCCTTCAATCTCTGCGCGCGCGCGCACATAGATCCGACCACGTCCAGTGCGGTAGGCCTCGAGGATCCCGGACGACCCATTAATGATCCCAGCCGTCGGAAAATCTGGTCCGGGAATCAATTCGAATAATTCAGTTATCTCAATCGCCGGGTTATCGATGATCGCAATACAAGCATTTACTACTTCAGTCAAATTGTGGGGGGGAATATTGGTAGCCATGCCGACGGCTATGCCGCTTGAACCGTTAACCAAGAGATTAGGGATCCGGGTCGGGAAAACCTTTGGTTCGTTCAACGAACCATCGTAATTCGGCTGGAAATCGACCGTGTCCTTGTCTAAATCGGTAATCAACTCATGTGCAATACGTTGCAGCCGCACTTCGGTGTAACGCATTGCAGCCGGCGCATCACCATCCACCGAACCAAAATTGCCCTGCCCGTCCACGAGCATATAGCGTAATGAAAATGGTTGAGCCATTCTCACGATCGTGTCGTAAATTGCGGAGTCGCCATGCGGGTGATATTTACCCATCACATCACCGACGATGCGCGCTGATTTCCGGTACGGTTTATTCCAGTCGTTGTTGTTTTCACTCATCGTAAACAACGCCCGCCGATGCACCGGTTTCAGGCCATCACGCACGTCTGGAAGCGCGCGCCCCACAATCACACTCATCGCATAATCCATATACGATTGGCGCATTTCGTCTTCGATATTGACGGGTATAAGCTGGCGGTCGAAATCTGCCATTTCGGAGTCTATAAGTATCTAAATTAAAAGAGATTTTTGTGACGCTTTAAACACTGAAATTATACCATCACCGTGCCGAAAACGCACGCCAAAATGGACCCGGTTTCAAGTCTTAAAAAGCCTCGCGATAGAGTGGATGTCTGGCCTGTCTAATGTCCCAACTTCAGTCACCAGGGTGTCTATTAAGGGGGCGGGAGTAACATCGAAAACTGGGTTATATGCCGGTATTCCCAGTGGCGCTATCTGGACCCCCTGATACCCAAGCAATTCCTCCCCGGGCCTTTGTTCAATCGGAATTGACTCACCGTTTAAAGCGGTTTGATCGATGGTCGATAACGGCGCCGCGACCATGAAGCGCACACCATGTTCACGTGCACATAATGCTAGCGTATAAGTACCAACCTTATTCGCGACGTCACCGTTAGCCGCGATCCTGTCCGCCCCAGTTATCACGCATGAAATATTACCTTCTCGCATTAGATGTCCAGCCGCATTGTCGGCAATTAAGGTGACCGGAATACCATCTTGCTGCAATTCCCAAGCCGTCAATCGCGCACCTTGTAGCCAAGGTCTTGTCTCGGTCGCATAAACTCGTTGCAGAGTTCCTGCATTCCATGCACTTCGAATAATGCCCAAGGCCGTACCGTAACCTGCAGTGGCGAGCGCACCAGCATTACAATGCGTTAGCACTTGGGCATCCGGCTCAAGATACAATGCCCCGTGATCCCCAATGGCCCGATTTGCTGCAATATCCTCCTGATATAACTGATGAGCTCTGTCTAACAGGAGCGGTCGCGGATCGATATCGGGACCCGGAAAGGATCTAGTCATCGCGTCGATTGCCCACTGCAGATTAACTGCTGTCGGCCGGGAATTCTTCAAGGCATCGATATCATCGGCTATAAGCTCTGGCCATTTTTTACCATATTGCTCAAAAGCGCTCCCAACTGCTAATACAACGCCATACGCAGCTGCGATACCGATTGCTGGAGCGCCCCGAATTGCCATCGTTTCGATAGCCGCGACAACATTTTCGACTGAATCGCAACGAACGTATTCGATTTGGCCCGGTAGCAGTCGCTGATCAAGCAACATCAACCCGC
>DPMX01000207.1:0-10781 GCA_003540955.1 Gammaproteobacteria bacterium | reverse complement strand
CCCGCCACTTTCCCAATAAATGGTTCGAACTCTTGAGGTGTGATTAGTCATCAAATTAAATCTAAAGACGAGATCTCCAATTAGCGCGGTCGACCATTCTAGAGTCCTGCCCAGCCGACCAATAAACTGCCGCGCTACGAGCCACAGAGTAAGACAAGAGACAGTTTTTCGACAAATGATAACCGCCGGAAATCGCTCAACCACTCACCTATACCGGAAGTAGCGACCACAGATAGTCGGGACTCTGATAAGGTACCAACGCACCCTACACACAAAGAGGTTCCAAGTTGCAACACGTTGACCAAATTCTTCATGCCGATTGGGTCATTCCGGTCGAACCGAATGGGAAAATATTCTCCAACCATTGTATTGTTATTTCTGCAGGCCGCATTGTCGATGTGTTACCGAGCGCCTCCGCACAAAAAAAATTCACTACCGAACACGAAATAACGCTGAAGGATCATGCGCTAATTCCGGGAATGATCAACTGTCACACCCATGCTGCCATGAGTCTATTTCGCGGGCTTGCCGACGATCTCCCACTAGGACCCTGGTTAGAGGACCATATTTGGCCAGCCGAAACACGTTGTGTGGACCGCGGGTTCGTTCATGACGGTAGCCTACTTGCGGCCTCGGAGATGCTGCTCTCCGGTACCACTTGCTTTAACGACATGTATTTTTTCCCCGACGAGACCGCTGCTGCCGCCATCGAAACAGGAATACGCGCCGTCGTCGGAATGATAATCATTGACTTCCCAAGTGCGTGGGCGGGCAACATCGACGAATATCTACACAATGGCCAACGGGTGCATGATCGCTACCGTACTCATCCGACGATCCACACGGCCTTTGCACCGCACGCACCGTACACTGTGGACGATCCGACGTTAGGCCTGGTCGCTACTTTAGCCGAGGAACTGGACGTTCAAATCCAGATGCATATACACGAGACCCAACACGAAGTAGATCGAGCAATAGATAGAGATGGGCGGCGTCCCCTTGCGCGTCTCGCAGATCTAGGGCTTTTGTCGCGTCGCCTCCTAGGGGTTCACATGACCACAATCAGTAAAACCGAAATTACCGAACTGGCACACTCCGGAGTTAGTGTCGTACATTGTCCGGAATCCAATTTGAAATTGGCCAGCGGCTTTTGTCCAGTAGCCCAACTACTCGAAGCAGGAGTCAACGTTGCACTGGGGACCGACGGTGCAGCAAGCAATAATGACCTCGACATGTTAAGCGAAATGCGTACCGCAGCCCTACTCGCGAAGGGCGTGGCCAACGACCCAAGAGTAGCTTCGGCAACTCAGGTGCTACGCATGGCTACCTATTGCGGCGCCAAAGCCCTGGGAATGGAAGCAGAACTCGGTTCTCTTGAGCCCGGCAAGCTAGCAGACATCGTTTCGGTTGATTTAGGTGGAATTGGTGCTGCCCCACTTTATGATCCGATTTCGCAACTTGTTTATTCCGGGCATCGTGATCAAATTTCTAACGTTTGGGTCGGTGGGCGCAGGGTTGTTACCGAAAGGCAACTTACCAACGTCGATATTGGATCGCTGAAACAAACTATCGACCACTGGCGCGATCGCATAAGCGCTTAGGCTAGGATCCCGCCCTGTGTGCCCCGATTAAACTCGTCCCAACGATTTACGATCGAACAAAATAGTTCTGCCGTTTTCTCTGCATCGTACATAGCGGAATGCGCCTCCTCCGGATTCCAATCGATTCCTGCAGACTCAACGGCACGCGACAAGACAGTCTGCCCTAGCGCGACCCCCGCGAGGGCTGCCGTGTCGAACGTGCTGAATTGATGGAATGGATTGTTCCTCATTTTGAGGCGCAATGCAGCGGCCTTAACGAAAGCGAGATCAAAGGTGGCGTTGTGGCCAACTAGGATGGCTCGGGTACATCCCTGTGCCGCCACGGCCCCGGATACAATTTTAAACACATCGGTCAACGCTTTTTTCTCCGGCACAGCCATCCGGAAGGGATGATAGGGGTCAATTTTATTAAATTGTAGTGAGGCTTCCTCAAGATTTGCTCCCGAGAATGGTTCAATATGGTAGACAACAGCATCACCGCGATGCCAACCATTATCTGGTGACCACGCTAGAAGCACCGCGGCTATTTCCAACAACGCGTCCCGTTCCGGGTCGAAACCACCGGTCTCGACATCAACGACAACAGGTAGAAAGCCGCGAAAACGTTGTGCAACCGCAGTCTTTTCCAATGTCCCCCCAATCCAAACGAATAATTTACGACAGCTTAGCGCTGTTTATATCAATTCGATAGTAAACCATCCAGAGAATATTACCGCTCGACAGCTTGCACGCAGTACTCGGGTTTCTTAAGGTACACAAAATTTTTCAAACTACGTTACCAAATGAAATACCGGCAACTTGGACAAACAGATCTCAGGGTTAGCGAACTAGCACTCGGCACAATGACTTTTGGGGAGCAAAATACGGAATCAGAAAGCCACCGTCAGCTCGACATAGCGTTGGACGCGGGAATAAACCTAATTGATACGGCAGAGATGTACCCAGTACCGCCGACGGCGGATACCTGTGGTCTAAGCGAAAAACACATCGGGACCTGGTTTAATTGCTCCGGTCATCGAGAGAAAATAATTTTAGCCACTAAAGCCACCGGACCAGGCGCACATCTACCATACATCCGACAGGGGGAATCTAGCCACTCGCCAGACCACATGACCGCAGCTCTCAATGGCAGTCTCCAACGGTTGCGGACAGATTTTATCGATATTTACCAATTGCATTGGCCAGATCGGCCAACGAACACGTTTGGCCAACTAGGTTATAAGCCTGCGCAACTGGAAATACCCCCGCACATTGAGTCGACTTTACGCGGTTTGGAAAGCTTTATCGCTGCTGGGAAGGTTCGTTATATAGGCTTGTCGAACGAGACACCGTGGGGATTAATGTCCTTCATTCACCTAGCCGAGCAGTACGGTCTTGCGCGGGTCGTGGCTATCCAAAACCCGTACAACCTACTCAACCGGACGTTTGAAGTGGGCCTTGCAGAAATAGCTGACCGCGAACGGGTCGGGCTACTTGCCTATTCACCTTTGGGTTTTGGCACCCTTACCGGGAAATACGCCGTGGCTCGCAGCCCCGCATCCGCACGGATCAACCGCTACAATCGCTTTGTCCGCTATAATACCGAAAGGGGAGTTGCAGCGACCTCACACTACCTCGAATTAGCACGGCAGTTCGGGTTTGATCCAGCACATATGGCAATTTCATTTATTTTATCTAGACGGTATGTGTCAAGCGCTCTCATCGGTGCAACAAACGAAACGCAGTTGCGACATAATCTTGCTAGCATTGCGTTTCCATTGCCAAAGGAACTACTCAAAGCGATCGATAAAATCCACGCAGAGATTCCAAATCCATGCCCGTGAAAACTGATTACTTACCCCCAAGCCCACTTACCGCGGTGTCACCGATTGATGGCCGCTATGCAAACCAAACCAAAGAACTTGTCGCGATTTGCAGCGAGTTTGGTCTGATCCGATATCGCACGATTGTCGAAATCCGTTGGCTGCAGCATCTCGCAGCCCAAGAGGAGATCCAGGAGTTACCAGGTTTTGATCCTCCGAGCATTGCACACCTAGAGGCCATCATCCACAACTTTGGGCTTCGAGATGCGGAGCGCATCAAGGCGATTGAAAAGACAACGAACCATGACGTAAAAGCCGTCGAATACTTCCTGCAAGAGAAGTGTAGACAGTTTGACTCACTTAAAGAGGCAATATCATTTCTACATTTTGCGTGCACCTCGGAGGATATCAACAACCTGGCTTATGCCATGATGGTAAAAGAAGCTAGAGACCGGGTTTTAGTTCCAAGGTTTGAAATTGTGAAAAACCAACTATCTGCGCTCGCAGACTCGTGTGGCGAATATCCGATGTTGGCTCGGACTCACGGTCAAATGGCCTCGCCAACGACTATGGCTAAGGAAATTGTAAACGTCATCGCCCGCATCGAGCGTCAAATGAAACAACTCAGCCGCGCTGACTTATTAGGGAAATTTAACGGGGCAGTTGGAAACTTCAATGCCCATTTAGCAGCATTCCCAGATGCTGATTGGCCAAAAATATCAGCGTCTTTCGTCAACCAACTCGGGTTGACCCCTAACTACTTAACCACCCAAATCGAACCGCATGATTATCTCGCCGAGATATTCGATATTATTTGTCGACTCAATACGATCCTGATCGATTTTTGCCGCGATACATGGGGTTATATCTCGATCGGTTATTTCCGCCAAAAATCGAATGTGGGTGAAGTCGGCTCCTCCACAATGCCACACAAGGTTAATCCCATTGATTTCGAAAATGGAGAAGGGAATTTCGGCGTCGCTAATGCGCTTATGCAACATCTATCTGCGAAATTGCCGATCTCCCGCTGGCAGCGGGACCTAACCGACTCAACAGTTCTCCGTAATATCGGGCCAGCCTTCGGCCATACTGTTATTGCACTTGCCGCGTGCGAACGGGGGATAGCTAAGTTAAAGCCTGATTTCGCCCGGCAAGCCGCTGACTTAGCGGACGCATGGGAGATACTAGCCGAACCTATACAGACTGTTATGCGCCGCTACGGCGTAGCAAACTCCTATGAGATACTTAAGGATCTCACTAGGGGTACACGCGTCGATCGTGCGACATTGCATAAGTTCATTGATACGTTAGCGTTACCCGAAGAAGAGCGCGTACGATTGAAAGGATTAACCCCAGATAGTTATATCGGCGTCGCATCGCAGTTAGCTAAAAGTTTTAAAAGCCCACACTGAAATCAGTCAAATTCAAGGAACTTACCCTTAACATAAGCGTGAAATTAGGTGAAGAGCAGGCCGGAATGCTTGAAAGAAACTGTCATAGCTACGACTGCATATGAGCGTGTGGGTGCGCTTTGCAGTATTATCAACACGGTTAGTCTAAACACTATTTCTAACTAATGTCGAGAGACCTTTGTACCCGAATTACTCCGATAACTTAACAACGCGCTCGGCTTTATAGCAGCGGCCGGTCCGGGAAACGCACGAACCACATGCACGTCTTTTATGGCGCTGATGCGCTGCCCCAGTTCCGGCGCGATCGACTAAAATCTCGATTGTACGCGCTCCTTCCGAAACTCGACATTGTCGGGACCCAAAGTCTTTACCTTGCGTGGTTTAAATCAACGCCTACGAATGAAGAACTCAAACGCCTTAGTGAATTAATTGGCGGCACTCAGGCTATCACCGCGCCCAATCCGTCAGTTTCGATTTTAGTGACACCGAGAATCGGCACGATCTCCCCTTGGTCAAGCAAAGCCACCGACATTGCAAAAAACTGCGGTCTGAACAACTTGCAACACTTTGAACGCGCAACCCGGTGGGCATTTAATGGAATTACCGATAGCGACTTGCCAATAGTTGCACCATTTATCCACGATCGCATGACCGAAACCCTCCTAACGAATCATGAAGCAGCACACGTCCTCGCGAGCACGGCCGCACCACAGCCGTTGGGTTCGATAGCGCTTAGAGCGGACGGTATAAGCACATTGGCTAATGTAAATAATGAACTTGGATTGGCGTTAACCGAGGATGAAATCGAATATCTCGTCGAGCGCTATATGCAACTCGACCGCGATCCGACCGATATCGAGCTTATGATGTTCGCGCAGGTTAATTCGGAGCATTGTCGCCATAAAATTTTCAATGCCGAATGGGAAATCGACAACGAGCCCCAAAAAAGAAGCCTATTCGAAATGGTACGCCATACTTTTGACCGAGCACCGAGTAAGGTACTCTCGGCATACACAGATAACTCAGCCGTCACAACGGGCTATCTGGCGTCACGCTTTTTCGCCGATCCAAAGTCTTCAAGTTACGGTATGACTGAAGAAGACGTTCACATCCTAATGAAAGTCGAGACGCACAATCATCCGACCGGGATAGCGCCATATCCAGGCGCGGCAACTGGATCCGGCGGCGAAATACGCGATGAAGGCGCAACTGGGCTCGGAGCGACTCCAAAAGCCGGCCTAGTTGGGTTTTCGGTCTCGCATTTGCGTATCCCAGAGTTCACCCGAGTCTGGGAACAACAAAGACCACAAAACCCCCGTTTAGCGAGCGCGTTCGAGATCATGTGCGACGCACCAATTGGCGCTGCCGCATTCAACAATGAATTCGGAAGGCCAATTTTGTGCGGCTATTTCCGTTGTTTCGAGGACCACACTGTTCCGAGCGATGTTCGCGGATACGACAAACCGATCATGGTCGCAGGAGGCATTGGTAATATACGTGCTGAACATATCTATAAACGGCACATCTCTGACGGGACAAAGATCCTAGTTCTCGGCGGACCCGCAATGTTAATCGGTTTGGGCGGCGGCGCAGCTTCATCCATGAGTTCTGGCGCCAGCGACAGCGAACTCGATTTTGCCTCTGTACAGCGTGACAACCCCGAGATGGAGCGTCGCTGTCAGGAAGTAATTAACAACTGCTGGAGCCAGGGTGAACTTAATCCGCTCTTATCTATCCATGATGTTGGCGCCGGCGGACTCGCCAACGCGATACCCGAGATTCTGCACGATAGCGGGCGCGGCGGGCGCTTTGAATTACGCGCAATCCCCAGCGCAGATCCTAGTATGTCGCCTTTAGCGATATGGTGTAACGAAGCCCAAGAGCGTTATGTCTTGGCCATCAACCCTGATCGGATCGAGGAATTTGCCGCCATCTGTGCGCGAGAAAGATGTCCTATGGCGGTTATCGGGGAAGCTACGGCAGACGAGCATTTAACCGTTCACGACAATTTATTGGATATTAATGTCATCGATCTACCAATGGATGTGATTTTTGGAAAACCACCGAAAATGTCCCGTAACGTCCAAACGCACTCACGTGAATTTGCTTCATTCTCGACCACCAATATTATGATCACAGACGCTATTCATCGCGTTTTAAGCTTCCCGAGTGTTGGCGACAAGCGCTTTTTGATCACAATCGGTGACCGTAACGTCGGAGGCTTATCAGCGGGTGACCAAATGGTTGGACGATGGCAAACTCCGGTTGCAGATTGTGCGGTCACCGCTAGTAGTTTCGGCACTTACACCGGGGAAGCAATGGCCATTGGGGAACGTGCTCCGGTGGCATTATTAGATGCGCCAGCATCTGGTCGGATGGCGGTAGGGGAGGCATTAACTAATATCAGCTCAGCCCGTATCATGCGCCTAGGTGACATTGTGTTATCGGCTAATTGGATGGCTGCGGCAGGACACCCAGGCGAAGACACTCGCTTGTTTGAGACTGTTCGTTCTGTGGCACTCGAACTTTGCCCGGCACTTGGCGTCGTAATTCCAGTCGGGAAAGATTCGATGTCGATGAAGTCCGAATGGCAAAACAGAGACAACAGCTATTCAGTAAGTGCGCCACTTTCGTTGATCGTCTCCGCCTTTGCGCCCGTCGTAGATATCCGGCAAACACTTACTCCGGAGCTACAACTCGATAAGGGTAACACTTCATTGCTATTGGTAGATCTTGCCTGCGGCCATCGGCGACTGGGTGCGTCTATCTTGGCTCAATGCTACAACACGCTCGGCGTGGAGTCGGCCGACTTCGATAATCCTGCGATTTTTTCCGCCTTCTTTAATGTCATCCAAATCCTTAATGAGGCTGGGTATTTACTCGCCTACCACGACCGGTCGGATGGCGGGCTTATCGTAACCCTGTGTGAAATGGCCTTTGCCGCACGCTCAGGCATAAATATTGATATTTCTGAGCTCGGGCAAGATCCGATCGCAGCGTTGTTTTGCGAAGAACTCGGCGTCATCATCCAAGTTTCGAACTCACACATCGAAACAGTCATGAAGTACTTCTCGGAAACCGCTCTGGCCGACCATATCCACCTATTGGGTCAACCAAACCAGGATGGGTTTGTGCGGATACAATCGGGCACCGAAACCATATTCGAATCTGAACTCGCAACATTGCTCAATAGTTGGTCTTCCAATACATTCCAAATGCAGCAAGCCAGAGATAACCCTAAATGCGCACAACAAGAACTGGCAGCTATTGTTGACCCTAATGATCCAGGTCTATATCTTGCAGTGACATTCGAGCACACTATGCAAACGCGCTCTGCGGCGGTCATCACGGCCCGACCGCGCGTCGCGATATTACGCGAGCAAGGAATCAACGGCCATGTCGAAATGGCGGCTGCATTCGATCGCGCCGGATTCGACGCTGTGGATGTCCATATGTCCGATTTAATCGAGAGCCGGCAACATCTCAAAAACTTCAGTGGAATCGCTGCATGCGGAGGCTTTTCTTATGGGGATGTGCTTGGAGCCGGTGGAGGTTGGGCAAAATCTATCTTATTTAATAGTCAGGTAAACGAAATTTTTGCTGATTTTTTCAACCGATCGGACACATTCGCGCTTGGCGTATGTAACGGATGTCAGATGCTCTCTCACTTGAGCTCACTGATCCCGGGTGCGCACAACTGGCCGACCTTTCGTCGAAACTTGTCGGAGCAGTTTGAGGCACGGCTAGTCATGGCTGAAATATTAGAATCTCCGTCTATTTTGTTACGCGAAATGGCGGGAACGAAAGCACCGATTGTAGTCGCCCACGGTGAAGGACGAGTCGACGAGCAAATAGAACAGAATAACTATGTTTGCCTCAGGTTTGTCGATAACTGCGGCATAGCCACGGAACGCTACCCCTATAATCCAAACGGCTCGGTCGAAGGGGTAACTGGTCTTACCAGCGAGGACGGACGCGTTACAATCATGATGCCGCATCCGGAACGCGTATTCCTCAGTACGCAATATTCATGGCTTGAACCTTCGTGGGGGAGTGTTGAGGGCCCATGGATGAAGATGTTTCATAATGCGCGGTCCTGGCTCAAGTGATTTTCCATGCCAGATGCACCAAATTCCCAGAAGCACGGTGGCTTGTGCTAAATTTGCCGTAGTTAAACTGACTATGGGAGCCGTCATGGAGCAAGCCCTTATTCTCGTCGACATCCAAAACGACTACTTCCCTAACGGAACAATGGAACTCGTAGGTATGAGTAATGCCAGCCGTAACGCGAGCCGTATCCTCGAATCGTTCCGCAGGCGTGATGCACCGATCTATCACATCCAGCACCTCTCAGTCCGACCAGGTGCTACCTTTTTCCTCCCCGACACAAACGGCGCAAAGCATCACGCAACCGTTTCACCCGAGGGTAAAGAAGTCGTAATCCAGAAAAACTTTCCAAACGCGTTTCGCGCAACCGACCTCGAAGTACAATTACGCGAAGCTGGAATTAAACAAGTGATTATCGTCGGTGCCATGAGCCACATGTGCATTGATGCGACCACTCGCGCTGCTTTTGACTTAGGCTTTGAATGCACTGTCTTAGAGGACGCGTGCGCAACCCGCGATCTTGAATTCAACGGCAGTATTGTTCCCGCAGATCAAGTCCATAAATCTTTCATGGCGGCACTCGCAACACCTTATGCAAACATCACGTCAACAGCTGCCCACCTCGATGAGTAAAACGAAACTCGAGACTGGCCAAGGCCAACCTTCTGCCGCTCGACCAATAAAAATGCGTGGTGGCGGCAAAATAAGTTCCACCGATGATTTCGAACTTTTCCGCAATACGGTAAGGGATGTTAAACCACTCGCTCACGAGACTTTGGCAGTGCGTAAGACGCCACCCCCGCCAACTCCGACACAATCGAATCGTGATGACGATGAAGCCCTGGCCGAAATAGCAAACGAGCAACTCGACTATACGGAACTCGAATACGGAGAAGAAGCCATCTTCCAACGATCCAGCGTCTCACGTGCCGTGATGCGCAAACTTCGTCGTGGAGATTTCGCGGTGCAGGCAGAAGTTGACTTGCACGGCCTTCGTGTGTCGCAGGCAAAAACGAGCCTGTCACGATTCCTGCAACACTGTGGTGACCGAGGGTTAACTTGTATCCGTGTCATCCATGGAAAAGGGAATCGTTCGCCGGGGAAGATACCGGTGTTAAAACCAATGGTGGCGGATTGGTTGTCCCATTGGAATATAGTTCTTGCGTTTGCATCTGCCCGCCCCGTAGACGGAGGCACAGGCGCATTGTATGTGTTACTAAACGCTCGTCACCATAGAAGGAACAACGACCTCTAAATCCGAAAACAAACAAGGGCAGGGCACCACTACTGCTGCTCTTGGATTAAAGCAACCGCATCGGCTGCAATTCCTTCTCCGCGACCAATAAAGCCCATTTTTTCTGTTGTAGTAGCCTTTATGCTGACCTGACCGACTGCGATACCAAGATCGGCCCCAATGTTAGCCCGCATTTTATAGACATGGGGCGCAATCTTAGGGTGTTCTGCAATGAGCGTGGCGTCGATATTAATTACACTCATGCCCGCATGCTTAATCAGCCGGGCTACCTCTCTCAGCAAATGTCGGCTATCAGCCCCTTTGAATTCGGCATTCGAATCAGGAAAGTGTCGGCCAATGTCGCCCAGCGCGGATGCACCCAACAGGGAGTCACAGATCGCATGCAAAAGAACGTCGCCGTCGGAATGAGCCGCCAACGCACGATCGAATGGGATACTTACACCACCTAGTACAACCGCGTCGCCCTTTTGGAATCGATGCGCATCATACCCATGGCCTATCCTGATATTTGAACTCATTTTAATATTCGTCTAATGCAAAATTTCGACTAGCCACCGAACTCCACATTCACCTGTGGCTTCGCCATCCCCTCATTACACTCTAC
>DPMX01000248.1 GCA_003540955.1 Gammaproteobacteria bacterium | reverse complement strand
CCATTTCATTAAGCTCTCTGGGCGGCTTACTTTTATTGATCCGCTGCCTTGCACCGCGATCGCCTTTAGGTTCTTCGAACCCAACACTGCGCCGCCGCCGCAGCGCGCGTGTATTCGCAGCGCGTCCGAAACAACACCGGCGATACCAACTTGGTTTTCACCTGCTTGACCGATCGACAAAGTGTGCGTTTTAGAAGGGTATTCGCCCAATTCGTTCTGCAACATCGCGTGCGTGTCTTTAGTGTCTTTTCCCCAAAGATGACTCGCGTCGTGTAGCGACACTTCATCGTTACAAATATGTAAATAAACCGGTTTGGGTGCGCGACCCGTGATCGCCAAGTATTCGTAACCGGTGAAACGGATCATGTAAGGGAATTTCCCACCCCCAGCAGAGTCTCCGAACATGTCGTAGCATGGGCTCTTAAATGTGATACGGCCCTTAACGCCACTGCCGGCGCCTGACCCCGCAAGTGGGCCGACTCCGAAAACGAAAATGTTATCCGGGCTTCGCGGATCACAATTGATATCATGGGTAAGAAAATGCTCCCACATGATCCAGTTATTGACACCAGAACCGCCGACCCATCGTTCGAACACTTCGTGCCCGATAATTTCGTTCTTAATTTCGCCAGTAGTAAGATTGACTCTTAGTAGGTTGCTTTCCATTGTCTTAGTCCTCTATTTAGGCGCCCGAACTAATCTTGCCAGCCTCCAGCATCGCTTGCATCATACCAACTTCGTCGCGTGCTACAGGCTTTTCACGGGAGATTCGATTGAAATCAGATTGTTCCTCGTAGAAAAGCACTGGCATGCGGTTGTATTGTTTCCCTTTGTTCAACATTTCGGGGCGAGTCGAACATGCTTTGACGCATACTGGATCACCGCCACAGAGATCGCATTTCAGTAGTTCGCCGCTAGGTGCGACGAACACCACATCAAATGGACAACCCGGCACACATTCCATACATTGGATACAGTTGTCCTGATCGATGACAGCAGCTAGCGTTTTGGGATCGTAGTAAAATGCATCTGTTGGGCAGACCTCCGCACATGGCGGCGGGTTTCCACAGTGATGGCAAATTTCGGCGACGAAGCCAAGGCCTTCTTGATTGATTCTGGTTGGTTTCTCGGGGGCGTGGTCGATCCGAACCCGGGAGAGTTGCGGGTTGATTTCTCCGTCTGGCGAGTGTACCAGCGAGCAAGCGACCTCACAGACGTTACACTCGGTACACTGATTTCGGAGCGCGAACAGCTTCATGCCGACATTTGGGATCTCGTCCCCGGGTTTATACCAGGTCTCGCCAGTGACGAGTTCTTTTTGCGGTTGAGTGTCCATAAAGGAAAAACCTTGGTTTTTTCTTCCGCATATAATCTGCAAGGGATTCTGTTGTCAAGCAAAACTGCTCAAAAATTGACATCTTATAGTTGGCGCTCGTTGGCGCGGGATCCTAGAATAGCGATCAGGAGAAATTGCGATGTTTGAACAAAATCGGGTAGAAGTGCTCGTGCATACTGAATTCGGACGAATTCCCGCGCGTAAGCTTCTAGATTGTATATTTGCACTCTCGCCGGATGGACCAATCTTGCATCATCACTTGGAAGAGGTGGATGTCAGTGAGGAGTTGGGTACTACGCTATACACGATTAATGGTTCGGCGCCTTTATCTGAACGTAGCCGTTGTCAGATCATCCCACCGGTGGTCCCCGCCTTCCCTATTTTGGATTGACAAAATGACGACAACGATCCTAAATCCTCTCGAGGCCTTTGCGGTATTGGAAGACGACGAACAAGCAACTTATGTAGATGTGCGAGCAGTTGCGGAATTCGCCGTTCGGCACCCTAAGGCGGCGAATGTGATTAATATTCCGTTTGTCTTTTTTCACCCAACAACGAAGGAGATTCACCCAAACGCAAGCTTTTTGCTCGTCGTGAACGACGTTTTTCAAAAGAGCGCTCGGATCATACTCGGCGCTGACGGTGGAACGCGCGCCGTGGATGCGACTAAGACCTTGTTAGACGACGGATTCACTAACGTTTCTGCCATGTCGCAAGGGCACCAAGGATGGGAACAGTTTAATTTTCCGACCACAGCGGATAACCGACCGGGAGTAAGTTACGTTTCGCTGCTGACTCCCGCTAAGAGGAGAAAAAAGTAGCGCAATTCCCATTCAAATTTTTGGACCCAACTCAGTTTTTGGCTTAACCGGAGCTAAGAGCTCATACACGTCCCAGTCGGGCGAGGATTGAAAGTTGTGCCCGTCGATGGCGTTCTTACTAGCGCTTTCTGTCTCCGGCTGTATCGTATTGATGATGATTTGCGTTGCACCGGCATCGAAATGTTGCTGAAGACGATCGCGGATTTGGGACTCCGTGCCCCATGCAACGAGTGCGTCGATAAGTCGGTTGCTGCCGCCGTGTTCTAGGTCAGATAGGTCATATCCGATCCGCAACCAGTTTCGGTAGTGGTTCGGGGCTACAAAATAAAACTCCAAAGCACGCCTGGCAGCCCTACGGGCGGCAGCCGCGTCGGTTGTTAGACATATGTGCTGTGCGGTGCAGATCCACTTTTCGGGGCCGACTATTTTTCGCGCCCAGTGAGTATGTTCTGGCGGTGAATTAAATGGGTGGACGCCGTCACTTCTTTCAGCGGCAAGTTCCATCATTTTAGGTCCCAGACCTGCGAGTATCAGTGGTGTGTCATTGCCGGAAAGTTTGGGTCGGGCAGCGTCCATCGCGTCTAAATACTCAATCATTGCTATCAACGGTTTGCGATAGGTGTGGCCGCGAAGGTCCTCGACTAATAATTTATGTGACACACCGAGACCAGTGATGTAGCGGTTTGGGTAAAGCTTTTGGATTCCCCGCCCGCACTGTAGGGTTGCTACCGCGTCGCGAGCATAAATACTCGCGATACCACTCGCCACGGTAATACCGTTTGTACTGCTTAATAAAAAGCTGCCGACAGTGAAGCTTTCGTAGAACATCGCCTCCGGATACCAGATCGATGCGTAACCTAAATCTTCGAAGCGTCTGGCGAAATTCCCAAGTTCCGAGCCGGAGAAATTGTCGGGATATAAAAACACACCTAGACTTTTATTCGGCATGATCATTGGAGCTCACTCCTAAATTAGGCAGCTTAATCGTAATTTGACGGGTAAGTTATCATGGCTTATTGCCCTAGATCGATTGAGCTCGGTATTTGGCATGAACGGAGAGTTGCCTGCGCTCACTACCTCGGCCAGAATTGCGGTTTCGATTTATTAAACACCTCCATTTAGCGGTGGGAGAAGGATTCAATGAGCGAATGGTTCGAGAAACGCGTTTTAGGTCAGTTACCCGCCGACGCGGCAGATCGCTGGGGTAGCCGCGAAGCGTTGGTTTTCAAAGACCGTCGATGGACTTGGAGTGAATTTTCCGAGGAGGTCGATCGCGCTGCAAAGGCGCTTATTGCGATCGATGTTCAACCAGGAGAAAAAGTGGCGCTATGGATGAATAATAAGCCGGAATGGCTTTTTCTCATGTACGCGGTAGCGAAAGTCGGTGCGGTGTTAGTGCCATTGAACACACGCTATCGCACTGAAGATATTAGCTATGTGGTGAAGCAATCAACCACAGCGACTATCATTTCTGATGATAGATCCGGACCGGTCGATTATTTAGGAATGCTACGTGACGTTGTTCCCGATACGCGAGGCGGCGATCCGATCGCACATCGGCTAGAAGATTTTCCTAATTTACGTCGTATTGTCTTTGTCGGGCGAGGAAAACTGCCGGACACGCTCAGCTGGGAGGAGGCGCTGGTGCGCGGAGAGCAGGTCGACGAGGAGGTACTTCAAGCACGCGCTGTTGCTGTAGATCCGGATGGGCTGCTAATGATTGCCTACACATCCGGTACGACTGGCAGCCCGAAAGGTGTCATGCATACGCATGTCAACATTCGCAATTGTATGGAGCGAGCTGCGATCATGGGCCTTACGTTCACGGATACCGAGATCAACTACTTACCCATGTTTCATCTTTATGGATTAAGCGAAGTGGCGATGCTATGTGTTGTGTCTGGAGCGAAACAGGTCCTGATGGATACCTTCGACGCGTATGAGGCGTTGCGGATCATTGAAAACGAAAAAGTAACTATTGCACATGGCTTTGACACGCATTGGAAGGATTTGCTTGACGCGCAATCAGACAAACCGCGGAATGTCTCTTCACTTCGGTTAGGTACCTTGCCATCGGGAACAGACGCGACGACTCCAATTGCCGAGCTTGTACAGGATGTTTTTTGCCCCACCCTTTCAGGTTTTGGTATGACAGAAATATGGGCGTTTATTTCTCTATCTTTTCCAACTGAAACGCGGGAGCAGCGCATCTACTCTTCAGGTTGTCCAATGAATGGGATCGAATATCAGATTGGCGATCCTGAAACTGGAGAATCGTTGCCCGTAGGTGAACCAGGAGAACTAATGGTTAAGGGTTATACAGTAATGCAAGGTTATTATGATAAACCCGTAGAAACGGCGGCCAGTTTTAATGAAGACGGATGGTTTCTCACTGGAGATATGGCCAAACTTCGCGATGATGGTCGCTACGTTTTTCTAGGTCGTTATAAGGACATGCTTAAAGTCGGTGGAGAAAATGTATCACCGGCTGAAATTGAAGCGCGACTGATGGCTCTTGATGGGGTTGGGGCAGTTGCCATCGTCGGTTACCCCGATTCAAGGCTGCATGAAGTGGCGATAGCCTATATTGTGCAGAGTGACAAAGGTAAACTTACGGAAGATGATGTGTTGGATAGTTTGCGGGGTCAGGTCGCTAGCTTCAAGATCCCGCGCAATGTTTTGTTCGTAGATGAATTTCCGATGACTCCATCTGGAAAAGTACAAAAAGTTAAGCTAAGGGCTGATGCACTAGAAAAGCTCGGAGATCCAAATTAGGTTGCAGCGTCATAAATGACTGACTATTTAACAGGTGGCTGTCTTTGCGGAGCAGTGCGTTATAGCTGTTCCGGTGAACCCATAAGTCAAGGTTTGTGTCAGTGTGAACGATGTCAGAAGCAATCCGGATCGTCGTTTCTAATAGCAGTCGTCTACGAAGGAGCCGCGGTTGAAATCGATCTTGCCGCTTTGAAAACCTATACAGCAAGCGATACAGACGGTGCCGCGTTGAATCGGCACTTTTGTGGGAACTGCGGTTCAGCGACTATGATCACGCTGGATCGCTATCCTCACATTCGTTCAATGATGGGCGGTACGGTTGACGATAAGTCGCGTCTAAAACCGACGTTTAGTCTCTGGTGCGCAAGTGGACAACCGTGGCTCGAGCTTCCAGCCGCGATCGAACTGTTTCCTGATTACCCGGACGGGTTGATAGCCTAAGGACTCGCGCGGGTCTTCGTGGTTGGATTGTATAAAAGCGTATTTAGTAGATTCCGTTAGAAATGCGGCGTGAAGTTTCATCGTCGCTGCGTGGATAGAGATCTAGCAACGGCTTTTGATCTTAAAAGGTATTAATCAACCTGTTGTGGTCCTGTCAAATCGATCCATCAACCCTACGCTGCAATATTCTCGCCGATAGACAATGGTTGATTTACCGCGCTTAAGATGGCTAGTAATGATGCTTCGACGATGTCACTAGATCTTCCAACCCCACAATAACGTCTACCGTCAATATTAAGTTGGACATAGGTGATCGCATCGGCGCTCGCACCATCGGCTTGATTTAATGTATGCTCGCTATATTCGACGAGCACAATGTTTTTCCCGCTGTGCACTTCTAGGGCTGAGACAAAGGCTCCGACTACCCCAGAGGCTCTGCCGCTCAACGTTAAAGCGCTGCCGTTCTCGGTTAGGTTTGCGACAAGCTGGTCTTCGTTATTCTCGCGAGATAATTGGTAGCCCGTTAAGTCAAACGGCTTACGTGAGCCGAGATATTGTTGGTCAAACAACCTTACAATTGTTTCTGGTGGAACCTCGGTCTCGCTATCCTCTGCAAACTTTTGGACTACCGTACTAAAGTCCACCTGCAACCAACGAGGGATTTGCAAACCTTGTTCTTGTTCCAGGATATAGGCAATACCACCTTTCCCTGATTGGCTGTTGATGCGTATGACTTCCTGATAGGAGCGACCAAGATCGGCCGGATCAATCGGCAGGTAGGCAACCTCCCAAGGACTATCGGAATCCCGTCGAGCAAGACATTTCTTAATCGCATCTTGATGGCTACCAGAGAACGCGGTGAATACCAACTCTCCAGCATAAGGATGCCGCGGGTGGACTGGTAGCTGCGTACATGCCTTCACGCCACGAATGATCTCATCCATCTTGGACAAATCAAGTTCGGGATCGATACCACGGCTGTAGAGATTCATTGCCATGGTGACTATATCCATATTACCCGTACGCTCACCGTTGCCAAGTAAGGTGCCTTCGATGCGGTCTGCTCCGCCCATGACCCCGAGTTCAGCCGCAGCGACCGCACACCCTCGGTCATTATGTGTATGCAGGCTTAATATGACGCCATCGCGACGCTTTATGTTCATCGACATCCATTCGATTTGATCGGCATAGACATTCGGTGTCGCCATCTCTACTGTAGCAGGCAAGTTTATGATGCAAGGGTGACTCGGGTTTGCGTCCCACACATCGAGTACGGCATCGCAGATATCAACGGCATAATCGAGTTCAGTACCGGTAAAACTCTCTGGTGAATATTGAAAGGTCCATTCGGTATCATTATATTTTTTCGATTCACACTTAACGAACTCCGCAGCGTCCACAGCGATTTTCTTGATCCCCTCGCGATCGAGAGCAAAGACCTGCTCGCGTTGTACGGTCGAAGTAGAGTTGTACAAATGCATGATCGCGCGTTTTGCACCGGCTAAGGATTCGAACGATCGTTCAATTAACTCCGAGCGTGCTTGGGTTAGAACTTGTACCGTAACGTCGTCCGGGATCAGGTTATCCTTGATGAGACAGCGGACGAAGTCAAAATCGGGTTGCGATGCGGCCGGAAAACCAACTTCAATTTCTTTAAAGCCGACATTCACTAATAGTTTGAACATATGTAATTTCTGAGCGACGTTCATCGGTTCAATCAACGCTTGGTTACCGTCGCGTAGATCTACGCTACACCATAATGGTGCGTGTTCGATAATGCGATCGGGCCAAGTTCGGCTAGTCAATCCAACCGTTGGGTAGGGTAAGTATTTGCGGTGATCGAACGTGCTCATGGCGGTGCTCTCTATTGCGAAGGATAACGGCGGCTGCGAACGGGTAGCGGTAATTATGGAGTGGATTATAGATGTTATGCACTAGTGAAAGATTTTAAAATCACTAAATAATTAGTCATTATAAGATATTATTATCTATAAAAATGTTATAAATTAGAGTTAATATCTAATTTATGAGATCGTCAGTATGTCTAAACCAAGTGAGCCTTTAGCTCGAATAAAGCTCGACCGGACCGACCGTCACATCCTCGCTCTGATGCAGGCGAATGGACGTATAAGTAATCTTGAACTTGCAGATAAAATTGGCCTCTCACCAACGCCGTGTTCGCGACGGGTTAAGAGGCTTGAAGAGTCTTGTTTAATAGAGCGACACGTCACGATTTTAAACAGTGCCTTACTTGGTCTAAATATCACCGCGATGATATCGATCGCAATGGATCGGCACACGCCTGATCGTTTTGAGCACTTTGAACGAAGCGTGCGGGAATTCCCAGAAGTGGTCGAATGCAGCATAGTGACTGGGCAGGCTGCGGATTACCTGCTCAAAGCCGTGCTCCCAGACATGGCTTATTACGAGGAGTTTTTGCTCGGTAGGCTAACCCGGATCGAGGGTGTGAGTGGGGTGCACTCGAGTTTTGTGTTGCGTAAGGTGATCAATAAAACTGAACTCCCTTTGGAACATATTGTTTGAAGGTATCTGAATTGGGTAAATCGAATTAATCAATTTTTCAGTCGGGTTCAGAATGACGTGAAGCTTATATTTTTTCGAAGCGTACGTTATGAGAATTTAAAAGTCTCCACATAGTAAAGGGGAAAACCTTTAGCCCTGGTTACTTTATTTAAGTCTGAGACTAGTGCTTTATATTGGGTTAGGGCTTCTCGTGGTTGGCTTGTCATTCGTTGACGGAAGATTGTGGAAACCTGGCCAATATTGCGATAGGTTCTTCGAGTAGTAATCGCGACTAGAAGGTCTAAAAGATGGCACTCACAATTCAGCCCACCGCATCTACGCTAGGTGCGACAATTACCGATGTTGACCTTGCTACGCTTGACGAATGTGGGTGGCGTGATGTGGAAAATGCATTCAATGAGTACGCCTTGCTGATCTTCCCGGGTCAGGCACTGTCCGAGAGCGCGCAGATCTCCTTCGCTAAACGCTTTGGGGAGATAGAGGTTTTGGACAAAAACACGCTGACTGTTCCGCTGACTAACAAAGGTGCGGACGGCAAATTGTTAGCTGATGACACTTTTCGAATGAAACTTTTAGCGGGCAATGAAGGTTGGCATACGGACAGCTCCTACATGCCGTTATCGGCCAAAGCGTCGGTTCTATCCGCACACGTTGTGCCGTCGAGCGGTGGACAAACGGAATGGGCGGAT
Source organism: Gammaproteobacteria bacterium (assembly GCA_003540955.1). Classification (GTDB taxonomy): domain Bacteria; phylum Pseudomonadota; class Gammaproteobacteria; genus UBA11873. Next base: position 5,786 of record DPMX01000248.1, on the reverse strand, counting down.
TCCCGAGCTGCGTATGATAAGCTCGATGAAACGAGGAAAGATCAAGTTCAAGATCTTACTGCCTATCATTCATATTTCTATTCTCAAGCTAAGCTCGGGCACGAAGTCGAGGTCGGTGCAGGCTATGGTTTTTTCGAGGGTGATCCGCCCCTGCGGCCTCTAGTAAAAGTACATCCTGAAACTGGCCGGTCAGCACTTTATATCGGCCGCCATGCGGGCCGTATTGCAGGGATGGACGACGATTTGGCGGAGAAGTTGTTGAGTGAACTTATGACATTTATCTGTCAGCCGCCACGCACTTACACGCACACGTGGGAGCGAGGTGATATCGCGGTATGGGATAATCGCTGTTTGCTCCACCGGGCCAGGCCATACGACCACCGTGAGGAGCGAGTTATGATGCATACGCGTATCAAAGGAGATCCGGCTACGGAGTTGGCGCTTAATGCCTAAAATCGTGCGCCACATGGAACAGCGTTTAACCAATTAGGGCGGATTGTCCTCCGTCGACTGGGAGGCATGCCCCGGTAATAAACTTCGCTTCGTCTGAGGCCAGAAACAATGCTGCATTGGCCACATCCCAGGCTGAACCCATCTCGCCAAGCAAGGGTACGCTCGCGTTACGTTTTTTAATTAGCGTTTCACGATCGTATCCGGCCTCGACGTAGCCTTCGATAGCCATAGGAGTGTTCATTAAACCGGGCATAATTACGTTCGCGCGGATGCCGAACTTAGCACCCCCGGTCGCTAGGGTGTGTGTATACGCATTAAGTGCCGCTTTCGACGCCTTATAACTGACCAATCCCATCTCGCAAATTGCCGCAATAGATGAAATATTTATGATGGTGCCACTGTTTTGTTTTCTCATAACCGGTAAAACATGTTTACAAATGAACATTATTGATTTTATATTCGCGTCGAAAATCCCATCCCATACAGTTTCTGTCACTTTCGTAGGACCGCTGTCGTTTAAAGCAATTCCAACGTTGTTATGTAACACATCGATCCGCCCGTAGCGCTCAACACATTCCTTTGCGATTGCTTCACATTGTGTTTCATCAGTGACGTCACTTTTGAGGCAACTCCCATTGCCGCCGCGCTCCTGGACCATCGCCAAGGTCTCTTCGGCAGACTCAATTTTTTGATCGACTAATAAAACGGTCGCCCCTTCCTCCGCAAAACGAATAGCAGTTGCACGACCGTTTCCGATGGTTGCGCCAGGAGTTTGGCCTGCGCCTACCACAATGGCGATCTTTTCGGCGAGGCGAGGCATTATTATTACTTAACGGATAGCGACGGGGTTAATGATCATCTGCACCGCACCCTGCATTCGAGCCTGCCCGAGCACAAACATAAACTCCCACGCCTTATCAGCGACCAGCTGCCGCGTTACCATATTTTCAAGGATATAAATTCCGCGCTTCGGTATTAGTTCTAGATGTACCTCAAAGGCATTGTCTTTATTCTCGAAAGGAATCACCTCAAGTCCAAACGTATCTGCACCGACAGCGATGGGATCAAAGGTTGACAGGTAAAGAGCACCATCCATCCCTAAACCAGGGATCGTCTTCATATAGAGTGCTTTATCCTCATCTGCCATCTCCATGTAGCCCGTGTGTAGTAATACGACATCGCCGCTTTTAAGATCAATACCTTGGCGCATTAGCGCACCATCGATCTCAGGTTGATTGATTGCAGTTCCGCCTTTGAGCATCTCGAGCCCATTAACTGTAATTACTTGGCTTGGATCCTTTTCTTTAAATACTGCTACGATATCTAATACGATCCCGCGGGCAACAATCGGTGGGATGTCTTGGATGCCAAGTTTTTTCAACCCGCCCGGACTGAAGAAGTCTTTAACATGATTTCCGTTGTAGTAGACATGGTCGATGCCGATATGTCCAAGGCCGTCAAGTTGCGACCCGACACCCATCCACACCAATGCCCAATCATCGTTCGTTGTCATCCGATTGTTTTTATAAGGTTCGCCAGTACCATCAAAAACACCACCGTGGGATACGGCGAACAACTCAAACATACGGGTACCAAAAGCCGGGGTGTCACGGCTCGTAATTTGCCCTAAGGCGTATCGCTTCCCAGTTTGTACCAGCTTGCTTGCAGCAAGTATGCTTTCAGCCGTTATTAGGTTTACTGATCCAAGTGTGTCTTCTTTGCCCCACTTGGAGTTATGCCAATTCTCGGCGTTAGCTGTGATGGTCCATATCAAGGTCAAAGAACTTAACAAAAACATAAGATATTTCATTGGTTAACTCCCCCGAGAATTTAAACTTTCGCGAGTCGCCGGGCATGGTAGCGACAGAGCATTGATCGGATCAACCTAAATCGATCATATAGGACTATATCTCTATAGTTGTCGGTGTGGTGATGATATTTCTTGGCAAGAATTTGATAAACACTATCAGTGGTTGTCTACTTAGCTTTAAATCGCACATCGACGAAAAAGTTTGGGCGCGCGTAGGATTATAAATGGATAGCTCGGATTAAATGTTTTTATGTATGCCTTATATCAACGAGAATAATAGATAACTCATCATTAAAATCTTGAGATAGCTATTTGGTTTGCCCTTGTCCATTAATAATGCCCATAGTTTACAGTTTGGCTGCCAGGCAGATAGCAGTGATACCTCTACATATAGCTTGTACGATACCAATCGTTAATTTCATCACCTGTCGCTAACCAAACGTCTTCATGAGAGGTAATGTAGTCGAATGCTCGCCGAATATGTTTAGCCTTGTTCGGTTGTCCGACGAGAAACGTGTGGAGACATATCGGCATACATCTGGCATTAGCAGCACCTTCTTCGTATAGGACGTCAAAGTGATCAATGATCATGTCGCCGAAGTCCTTGGCAGAAACACCGATGTTCAGGAAGGCTGGAAAATCGTTTAGTTCCAGGGTGTACGGTACGGAGATTAAATTTTTCTTTGGCGTATTAAACCGAAACGGATGGTCGTCAGCTGTGTAGTCACACAAATACTCTACTCCAAGTTCTTCTAACAACCGGGGCGTATTGTCCGTGTGGGTGAGATAGGGCGATAACCAACCTTTTATTTTGTGATTTAGCGAGGCTTTCATAGACTCTAAGCTCGCTTCTAGTATCGAACGCTCGTCATCTTCGCTCAAATAAGAGACGCTACCGTCGTCGTTGCGCGGGTTACAAATCAAGTTTGAGGGTGCGTTATTGACCCCGTGGCCCATCCACGCCCAACAGCGTTTTTCGCCCTCTTCGATAATTTGTGGGTACTCTTGTATAACTTCGCTGTTTAGACATACTGTTGCGCGCATACCAAAAGTGTCTAGCAAATCCATCAGCCGCCAGAGCCCTACTCGCATACCATAATCACGCCAACCGTAATTCAGCGGGTCGGGTGTTAAGCTGGTAGTTGCGGAAGTTAGCGCGGTACCCGCAATCGCTGCTGGGAAATGTTCTATGTTAATAAATGGAATGACGGCGATTCGTTCTCCTCTTGGTAGCTTCAAGGGTTCGCGATCGATAATCGGATCAAAGTCGTAATGTTTCGTTTGGGTTAAATCAGGCATATTTTTCCCTACTTATAATTTACGCCTACGATTAGCGAGAGGTTAATTACGTAGCGTTTATACATTGGAGTCGTGGAAGGACTTCTTCGCCAAACTGCTTGATGTTTGGCACAAAATCCGGCCAGCTGAAGCAAATTCCGTCGATGCCGGTATCGACGGCAACTTTGTCAATCTGGGCAGCGATAGTTTCAGGAGAGCCGAGAATTACGGGTACCGCCATGAATACCATATTTCCCTCTTCAACACTCTCTTCCAGTGCCCCCTTTAAGGCGTCGCTAGTACCCTCTTTGTTCGTGTCCATGGTCGCACTCGAGACCATATTCTCGATCGCACCAATGTCGGCGCGCTGAACAATTTCCTGGGTCAAACGAACTGCTTCGTCATCGGTATCAGCGATGACCATTTGCATCAATGCAAATACGCCGACATTTCGACCGGCCTTCTGTGCCCGTCGCTTTATGTCAGCTACTCCTGGTTTGACTTTTGCTTTGGGGCCTGTCACAAACTGAAAATCGCCCGAGTCAGCGACGAATTGTTTACCTGTCGGCGACTGGCCAGCGCACACGATTGGGATCTCTCGACTCGGCGTAGGGTACATTCTGCAATCATTGAGTTGAAAGAACTCTCCGTTGTGGGTACAACGGCCGTCCTTCCAGAGAGTTTTGAGGATATGCAGATATTCGGTGGCGTATTCGTATCGATGTTCGTAATGCGAATCTCCTGGCCACAAATTCATTTGCTTGTATTCTGGGCTATTCCAGCCCGTGACGATATTTAACCCGCAACGGCCATCGCTTATGTCATCGATTGTTGCGATCATTCGGGCGGTAACGGCTGGATGCTGGCTTAGTAGTGCGATTGAGGGGAAGAGTTCTATCTTGTTAGTAACCCCAGCGAGTCCTGCCATCAAGGTAAAAGACTCTAAGCATGCGTCCCAAAACCCAGTTTCGCCGCCGAAGCCACGAAATTTCATCATTGAGAGCACGAAATCGAGCCCCTGTTTTTCAGCCTCGATAGATATGGCCTTATTGTGCTCGAACGTCGGGGTGTAGACTGGGCTGCCGGCTGACAGGATGTACCCGTTACTCCCATTGGGTAAGAAAACGCCAAATTTCATAGAGACTCCTATTTGTATAAACCCCAGTCGCAGACTCGCCAAATTAATCCTATCGCCCGACCAAGGTTAACGTATCTGTAATACTATTACGCCGATTTAGGTTATCACTTTCCAGGTAATGCGCCACCATTTGGTGTTAGCCCAACAAAGAACTCTTCTAGCGCAAGATTAACCAGCGATGGAGCTTCAAGCGTAGTCATATGTCTCAAGCCTTTAAGTACAATCAATCGAGCGTTACCTAAATCATTAATCATTCTCTGAGCAATCGCTGGGGTCGCGCCAGCGTCATCGGACCCGGTAATCACAAGTGCGGGGCAGTCCACCCCTAGCAAGGCTGAGTCATTGTGGGTGTCCGATTCAGCGAATACTCGGTAGGCATCCGTGTAACCGCGAAGATCGTTATTACTCAAAATTTTACGTATCTTAGCGACCGCATCTGGACGCTGTGCCTGAAAGTTTGTATCGAACCAGCGTTCAATCGCTTGGTCGACGATTTCCTCAAGCCCGTTTTTTTCCGTAACGCGCAAACGCGCGCGCACCCCGGCAAGTTCGTCTTCGGTTCGACGGTAAAAGGTGTTAATGAGTACGATCCCAGACAGACGGTGAGCATAATCGGCGACAAATCGTTGCGCAATAATGCCCCCAAGCGAAAAACCTACTAAAAACGTCTTTTTTATCTGCAAGTAATCAAGCAAACTCAGTAGTTGATCCCGAAAATCAAATAACGATGCTTTCTTTTTTAATGTAGGGGTGTGCCCATGTCCCAACAAGTCATAGCGAATAACTCGATAATTCACTTTCAGAACTTGGACTTGCTCATCGAACATAGTGTGGTCTAGTCCGACCCCGTGGATCAGCACAATAGTAATTGCAGACTTGACCCTGCCTTCAACGACGTGCCAAGTACCTTCCGGTGTAATTTCGGGTACGCCAAAGCCCATATTAATCACCTCAATCGTTGCCTTAGTTACGTCAAATTGCCCAATTGACGGTAATTTGACGCCTGATTCGACAGCGCTAGTGTAGACTAAATTAGGCCTTTATCGGGTTAGCGGAATCCAATTCTGGCTGCAAACCGGTAGAGACGTTAGGCTGTTGCTGTAGTCA
>DPMX01000275.1 GCA_003540955.1 Gammaproteobacteria bacterium | reverse complement strand
ACGGAATAAGCAGCCATCTTTTGCGAGTCCTCGTGTTGGCGGCATTAGGTTTTGCCTCTTCACCTGTCTTGGCCCTTAATGTATCCGGATCCGTTACTGACCTAGCCGGCAGGCCGATCCCGTTCGTGCGGATTACCGTCAGCGGAGAGGGTGTGTTTCCCGCAACCACCAGTGTGTTCAGCGCAGCGGAAGGCCAATTTTCTACCGGGTCGATTGATGCGACCCAAGACGCCCTTAAGGTTGATTGTTTTCGCATCGGTTGGGAAGAAGCTGGCCGTAAGGTACACGTTAACGGCGATGAGGTGGTGTATGCATTTACCTTGTCACCGAAGATAAACGTTGCTGATCAGGTACCGTCTTCGGCCTGGATCCCGGGCACACCTGGAGATCGAAAATATCATATCTTGATAAACGAATGCGCAGGTTGCCACCAACTGGGCGCGGAACGAGTAAAACGTTTTGCCCGCGCCCTGGACGGCCAGCCGTTTGCAGCAAAGCATGCTGCGTGGGGTGCGATGGTTCAATACATGCGTGCCGAAGCGTTGCGCATGGGTCCTGCTGGACAGTCCGAGTTGCGCTGGGGTTTAACCGAAGATAGCGTGGACTACAAAACCGCTCTCTCACCATCGACGAGTTTTTTCTTGCCGCGGGATACCGACATTATCGTTCCGTTTCTTGCGGAGGAATTCCCGACGGACTTTGACACAATGACCAACTACGACGATGTCGGTCGACTCGGTGAATATGGGGTGACCAAAGATACTGTTGTTGAAGAATTTTTGCTCCCGACGTTCGGTTGGACACGTGAAGTGTCTATTGCCCCTGGTTCCGATCTTATTTGGTTCCTAGAGCTCGATGCAGATCGACTAGGCTCGTTGAATACGAAAGACGGCAGCGTAGACTGGTATGACGTCCCTGGAGAAGGGCCACAAGGCCCACACACTCTAAATGCAGATTCAAAAGGCAATCTATGGGTTGCGTTGGAGGAAAGCTATTCAATCGCACGCTTTAACACGCAATCGCACGAGTGGCGGGTTTACGGTCCGCCGGATGGCGTTAAGTTTGCTATTACGCATGATGCAGCACTTAATTCTAAACGCCAAGTAGAGCCCGATGCTAAAGGACGCATCTGGCTCACGCTGGTCGGGATCAACGAGTTGTGGAGCGTTCATGTTGATACCGGTGAAGTGAGGCGATTTAAAATGCCGTTGCCACCCGGTGAAGAGCAGTTCCACGTGTTCATTTATGGTGCAGCCATGGATCCAGATGGCAAAAGGATCTGGTGGACTCAGTTGCACGGCTTTTTAGGCGCATTTAACACCGAAACCGAAGCAGTTGAGCGCATTGTTGATTTCCCACAGGGCGCGGCGCCGAGGCGACTGGCGATAGAAGAGGATGGAACGCTATGGGTTCCGCTTTACGGTGAAGGCCAACTAGTTAAATTTGATACTAAAAAAGCAGTTGAGGTCGCGCGCTACGATATGCCGGACCGTGCAGGCGCGACATATTCCGTGACGTTGGATTCCAAGCGACGTGCGATCTGGGTTGGCACAACGAACTCTGATCGGATTTATCGCTTCGATATCGACAGTGAACGCTGGCGCCATTACCCGTTGCCCCGCAGGGAGGCGTTTATTCGGATGATCGAAATCGATCACGAAACGGGCGATATTTGGACCGCTTATTCGAATTTGCCGATTGGTCCTCGCGATCCTGACAAACATGGCATTGAGGGTGCAAATAACATGATCGTTCGACTTCACCCAGGAGATTGATTAGACCTTTTATGATGGGGCTTAAACGTTGGGTGATTTTGCTGGGATTGGCGGTTCCCAGTGGTTCGGCTATCGGGGTTGACTTAGACGATGCGCCAAAGGTTTACAGCGTTGGCGGGATAAAAATATCCGATCCGTGGGCGAAATCGTCAGGCAGTGGAGTACACGCCGCGAAACTTTTTTTCGAATTTCAAAACGAGGCAGATCAATCTGACGAATTGATCGACGTCCAATCTATTGTTGCAAGCGGGCCAATAAGTTTTATGCTGGCCCAGGGTAGTGGTGCTTCGCGCAGTTTAGCCACAATTGAGGGGATCGAAATTCCCGTTTCAGAAAAAAGCTTTGAGCTGAGCGAAGTCGGGTACTATATAGAATTGACCGGATTTGAGTTGCCGGTATTGATGGGGACACGCTTCCCCGTCAAGCTAACATTTGCACGTGCCGGAAGTATCTCGATCGAGTTTGTCACCCGTTTTCATTCGCCTAAATTCTTGCGGCGTATTCGAGAGGCGGCGACTCGCGGCGATATCGAGATGTTAAAGGCGCTGCGCCCAGTTCGATGAACGCGATTGACTTTTCAATGCAGCGTTTCTTTTTGGGGAACTCGTAAATTACACTTGCTACCAAAAGTTTAATCATCGCAAACGTGGTGATTTTCGTACTGTGCGCAATTACCGTGCCCGGACAAGCGTTATATGAGTATTTGGCCCTCTGGCCTTTTCCCCATACCCGGGTTTGGCAGCTGATTTCCTACGGTTTTTTACACGGTGGGTTATTACATCTAGCTTTCAATATGCTTGGGTTCTGGATTTTTGGGCGTGTAGTCGAGCGACGTTGGGGTTCGACCCGATACTTCGCATACTATTTTGTTTGTGTGATCGGTGCTGCCGTAGTCAGTTTATTTACAAGTTATCTACTTGGGCATACGCAAATCACTATTGGTGCGTCTGGGGGCGTTCTTGGGCTTGTGCTCGCCTTCGGTTTGATGTTCCCGGATGCCCGACTCGTACTATTTCCCATACCGTATCCAGTCAAGGCAAAATGGGCGCTTGTCGGCTTTGTCGTTGTCTCGGTCGCCCTAATCGCTACTGATGCTCTCCCACGTATCGCTCACTATGCTCACCTCGGTGGTATGGTATCCGGGTGGATATTGATCCAATATTGGCGGCGCACCTCGACGCAATTCTAGAACGGAACATCTTTCAAAAATTCATCGTTGTGTGGGGGTGGTTCATCTGTGCCGCTCAGAGCATTGTTGCCTGATCCAGTCTTTTCAATCTTCCATACGTCCAAACTGTTGAAATATTTTGTGTCTCCTTGAGGACTATTCCATTCTCTTCCCCGCAAGTTAAACTCAAGGTGAACTATATCGCCGATACCAAACCCATCAATGTGATCGCAACGATCATTAGCTAATTGAAACATCACGTATTGTGGATAATCGGGATTGTCGCTTAATTCTAAAACGAACTCCCGTTTACGGAATCGTTCCGTGATTTGTTGAGCTTCGAAGATTGCGTGAAGCTTGCCGCTGATTTGTATAGTCATACCGACGAGGATAATGAGAAATTGTGGGAACGCAAGTGTTCCGGCCCCCTGACCGCGACAACTAATATTTCTGCAAATTCAGAGATGTCTTTATCGTAACAATCGAGTCCTGCAAGATGAGTTCGTAGGCTAACCTTTGAGTGACGATTGCAAATCGGCGGCGATCTCATACGCACGCAAACGCGCTTGGTGGTCATATATTTGGCCGGTGAGCATCAATTCATCAACTTTAGTTTGCTCAACGAATAATTTGAGTTTTTCGCGAACTGTCTCCGGTGATCCAACTAGTGCATACCGGAGCATACGGTCGACTCCGGCCTTCTCGTGTGGTGACCAATAACTGTCCATATCCTCGATAGGTGGTTGTACCGGCCCTGGAAGGCCGCGGTGGAGATTGGTGAACTGTTGCTGCGCCGAAGTAAAGATCCGCTGAGCCTTACGGTCGGTATCGGCCGCGAATAAACCGACGCCGGCAATCGTGTAAGGCTCGCTCAGTTGGGCGGAGCTTTGAAAGTCGGCTCTGTACACCTCAAGTGCCTGCATTAACGCGTCTGGAGCGAAGTGGGAGGCAAAGGCGAATGGCAATCCAAGAGCAGCCGCAAGCTGTGCACCAAATAGACTAGAACCTAAGATCCATAGTGGCACCTCCAAACCCGCGCCGGGTACCGCTTGCACGGTTTGGTTCGCCTGAACCGGGGCAAACAAAGCCCGTAACTCTAGAACATCTTGGGGGAAATTATTCGCGTTTGAGACTGGGTCTCGCCGCAAGGCCCTTGCAGTGCGCATATCGGTACCCGGTGCGCGCCCAAGGCCGAGGTCAATTCGGCCAGGATACATTGCCGCGAGTGTTCCAAATTGTTCGGCAATTACCAGTGGTGAATGATTTGGCAGCATTATACCGCCCGAACCGACGCGAATTGTGCTGGTTCCATTCGCGATGTGGCCAATAACGACAGCGGTCGCGGCGCTGGCAATACCAGTCATGTTGTGATGTTCGGCAAGCCAATATCGTCGATAACCCCAGCGCTCCGCGTGCTGGGCTAAATCTAAAGAGTTGTGAAATGCCTGTCGTGCATCGGCACCTTCTATGATTGGGGCGAGGTCAAGAATTGAAAATGGAATCACGGTAGGCTATGGGTCCCGGGCCTAACGTCCACTTCCCATCCCAAGCCTATTGGCAAGAGATTTTATCGTTTGCTTGATCCGGTTTTGAAATTTGGGTGTCCCTGTTCTCGAATTCGGCGGGCTCCCATTGGACGCACTCAGATCATTTGCTGGGGAATTTAGTTGTTGTTGCGTGGACTCGTTTGCTTGGCTGCTGCGCGACCGTCGGCGTCGGCGTTTTTTGCTATGTTCTTCCTTGGTATTTGAATTTTCGGAATTTTTGATTGTTTGCTGGCGCCGGCGTTGAGAATCTCCACGTTTTGTGTCGCGACTTCGCTCACGGCTTTTGCCGTTATTGCTTGATGAGCGAGGTGAACGATCAGCTGAGTTGCCGGCACGTTTATCACTACGGTCCCGTCGGCGCTTCCGCTCTGCAGTGGCATCAGCAATTGCGTCTTCGACAATACTCACTTGCGATACACTCGCGTTTGAACGCGCTCTTGCCATCGGAAGCGCCGCTAGCAGTTCCGGCCCAAAACGGGCTACGGGGATTTTCTGCTCG
>DPMX01000211.1 GCA_003540955.1 Gammaproteobacteria bacterium | reverse complement strand
TTTTACAATTGCAGTTCGTATCCCGTGAGTGCTTAAGCGCGGAATGAGTTGCCGCATAAGGTGGGTTTTCCCACCGCCGCTGAACGAGGCAAACCCGATTACGGGCACTCCGCGATAGAGAAATGTCTTCACGACGTTGATAAGCCGAGAGCGGCATGGGCAAGTTCCTCGGCAGAGTTGATGTTTGCGAACGGTAACGGGTCCGGGCCAAAATCGACCTCGACAAGTTTTTGCTGTCTGTACCAGCTCATAATCTTTCTTCCACCGCTAGCTAAATAATCCTTCAGGGAATCCTGCAGTTTTCTCGGAATCAAAGCGAAGACAGGTTGTGGCCGTCCATCACCGATTACTACGCTGACCGTGGTCTCAGAGTGCATTACAGGGCTAGCGAGTTTTGCGACAAGATCTAATGGCAAAAACGGTGAGTCGCATGGGCAAATAGCCATGTAAGGGGAATTACAGTGCTCAAGTGCAACTGCGATCCCAGCTAGCGGTCCGGCGAAGCCCTCTATAACGTCGGAAATCACAGGATAACCTAGTGTCCGATAGCGGCTGATATTTCTATTGGCATTGATAAATAGATCGTTAACCTGAGGCCTAAATCTCTCTATAACATGTTTAATTAACGGTCGGTCAGCAACTTCTACTAACCCCTTATCTCTTCCCCCTAGCCGTGATCCTCGGCCTCCGGTAAGAATGACGCCCGTTATGTCGACAGTTTTCATACCAATACAGTTTTTCGGGTTGATCAGAATTTTTCCATGTAAAATCTTCGCACATTACACAGGCATGCGTTTTAGGAGTAGATTTCTTACCTTCATGTCGTGTGCGTGGTTCATGCGAGGGATGCAACTGAAAAATACTCGGGGCTTTCTAGCCTCCAGTAGCACTCATGTGACGGAAAATGACCGGTTGTTCAGTGAGATCGAAATTATGTCCTTGTGGTTTGATCGACATTGATTGTCTGATAGCGTCTTTTAATCTATCTTGGTTATTCGGAAAGGACCGTATCACATGGCGCAGATCAATTGAGTGCTCCTGGCCCAAACACAACAATAGGCGGCCTTCTGCTGTCAGACGCACACGATTGCAGGTGTCGCAGAAATTATGACTGTGTGGAGAAATAAAACCAACTTTAGTGCCCGTCTGTGCGATTTCGAAATAGCGGGAAGGACCCCCGGTCGTTTCGCTGGTCGGAATTAAGGTATATCGTTCTTCTAAATCGCTTCGTATTTCATCGCTACTATAGTAAGCCTCCGCTCGATCGTGGTCTCCAATCATTCCTAGCGGCATTTCCTCGATAAACGAAATATCCATTTCGCGTTGAATCGCGAACTCAACTAATGAGGCAATCTCGAGATGATTACGGTTCTTAAGGATAACGGCGTTGATTTTGATCTTTTCGAATCCAGCTTTACTTGCGGCTTCAATGCCTTGTAATACTTTCCCCAAGTTTCCTGTGCGAGTAAGGCGCCGAAACAAGTCGTGGTCTAGCGAGTCGAGGCTTATGTTTAATCGTCGAACGCCGGCGGCGCGAACCTTCTTGGCAAGTCGCTGTAACTGACTTCCGTTAGTCGTGATGGTTAATTCACGCAATCCTTCCAGCTGTGCGATATCGCGAAGGAGCTTTAGAACGTTGCGTCGCACTAACGGTTCACCTCCTGTGATTCGAATCTTTTCTACACCAAGTTCGACGAACGCAGTCGCGATTTGCTTTAGTTCCTCCAAAGTGAGTATCTTTGCTCGAGGCACAAATTGCATATCTTCGGACATACAGTAGACGCATCGAAAGTCGCATCGATCGGTCACGGAGATTCGCACGTAGTTCACGCGCCGACCAAATTTGTCAACTAGAGTTTCACGCGCTGTTTTTTCCTGCATAGGCTCGATCCGACAGAATTAAATTCTTTTGTAGCTTTTATTTAGTAGTGTAACACGCTAGCTTTGTGACGGCGGCAGACGGGTTGGTTATTCGCTTCAACTGCTTACAAAAAATCATTGTTTTATCAGATAGTTAAAACCATTCAAATATTTATTTGGTCCCCTGTAGGCTTATAAGTGAGATAGCGGAGCGGTAGAAACGTTTACGGCACCGAAAAAATCCAGGTAGAGTTATGAGTTATAAAGGCATTCAGAGGTTTCTGTTTTTAACACTAACCGAGAACCGCGAATAAGCAGCTAGTGTGGTTGAAAAGCGGGTGGCCCGTGCGCGACTACGGTGATTCTGGGAATACGCGAGGCAAAGTTCAATTAACGAGCCAGAACATGTAAGTGTGAAACGGCGTCTCGGAATAGTTACGGCGCTGGGTTTTGCATCAGGTGTGCCGCTTATGCTAACCGACAGCACGTTGCAAGCTTGGCTCGCTATATCTGCTGTTGATATTACGGCAATTGGATTATTTTCGCTGCTCGGTATTCCATATGTGCTAAAGTTTTTGTGGGCGCCGCTGCTGGATAGATACTCGCCCCGATGGCTTGGCCGTCGACGAGGCTGGATCGCCGCGAGTCAGTTTCTTCTTGTCGCGTTAATACTCGGGTTTGCTTTCCAGGATCCGAGCAAGAACATTCACGCATTAGCTTGGATGGCGTTGGCATTAACGTTTGTCTCCGCTACGCAGGACATAGCGATTGACGCTTATAGGGCAGAAATATTAAGGCCTAAGGAACGCGGCCTGGGAGCGGGCTTATCGGTCGCTGGTTACCGTATCGGTATCATAGTATCTGGCGCAGGCGCCTATCTTCTCGCAGATCACGTTGGGTTTAACGTCACCTATGCTGCGCTAGCAGCGGTTGCGGCCCTTGGCCTGTTTGCGACGGTTGCGGCAAGCGAGCCGAAGGCTCCGGTGGGGTTGCCCGGAACGATGAGCGAGGTTGTTATCCAACCGTTCCATGCATTTTTACGGCGTCCTGAATCATTAGGATTGATAGCGCTTGTTTGTCTGTATAAGTTTGGGGATGCAGCGGCGGGGCGATTAACGACGACATTTTTTGTCCGGCATTTGGAATTTAGCCTTACGGAGATTGGCGTATTCTATAAAGGTATTGGAATATCATCCTCGTTGCTCGGTGGGATATTCGGTGGCGCCCTAATGTTTCGTTGGGGATTGTACCGATCCTTACTTGTGTTTGGTGTGATCCAAGCGGTTACAAATATTGGATTTATGTTTCTCGCTATTAGCGGAAAATCTTATGTCACAATGATTACGGTAGTCGCCTTAGAGAATGTATCTGGCGGGATGGGCACCGCAGCGCTTGTTGCTCTACTTATTGCAATTTGCGATCGCCGGTACACTGCGACGCAGTTTGCGTTATTGACGGCTGTTGCGAGTATCGGGAGAGTTCTAAGCGGCCCTCCGGCCGGGTATCTTGTTGAAGCGTTTGGTTGGGTGAGTTTCTTTTTTTTCACTGCCGTAATCGCTTTACCAGGTATTATTCTAGTTTTTATATTGAGAGGTAATATAGACAGATACGACATCATGTTTACAATCCGGCCCGATGAACGATGAAATAGCAGTCATTGATGCTAGGTCCTGTTCACAGTTCGGACTTGTGTCTGACAGCCATGGCTTTATAGATAAACGTATTGTAGCCGCTCTAAAACCCTGTGGTTTTCTGATCCACGCAGGTGATTTGGGTGGCACCGAGGTGTTGAACACGCTTGGCGCGGTGGCTCCAATTGTTGCGGTGCGTGGGAATAACGACACATCGGAGCGGTGGCTGCCGGATGAAATAGATAGATTGCGAAAAATACCTCTAGTCGCGCGGATCAATTTGAGTGTTGGCCATGTCGTCGTGCTCCACGGTCATCAGTATCCTCAAGCAAAAAAACGCCATCGGCAAATGCGTGATCAGTATCCTGACGCCCTCGCGATAATCTATGGCCACAGTCATCGCTCAGTAATAGATACGGACAACTTACCGTGGGTGCTAAATCCAGGTTCGTGCGGTCGGCAACGAACATATGGGGGGCCGTCTGCCTTGATTCTAGAATTTCGACCGCAGTCTTGGAAGGTTTCTTCAATACGTTTCCCGGTTGTGCGATAAAATACTGGAGTCGGCAATATAGTATTTTCTCCAAAATATTTACCTACATTTTTACTTTAGAAAAGCCTTGGGCAGTCAGTAATCCCATGCATTGGGGCGTCAAAAAATGGAATTTGGGGTGGGGTTTTAGCACATGCGGAAATATTTTTTGAGCGCTTCGCTCTTTGCAGGACCAACCTGTGCCATTTTAGTATTTTTAGGGCTGCCATCCAGTTATTCAGGGAACGGTGATGGCGTATTCCTGATGGATGAAGGTATTCGAGTGGTGTTTGCAGTCACCGTGTGGATGGCTATCTGGTGGATAACTGAAGCAGTGCCAATGTCGGTGACGGCCTTGCTTCCTGTAACCGTATTCCCGATATTGGGAGTCCTGCCGCTTAGCACCGCAGCTGAACCGTACGCTCATCCACTCATCTTTCTGTTTTTCGCCGGCTTTCTAGTATCCATTGCGTTACAGAAATGGTCATTGCATCGTCGATTTGCGATCTCGTTATTGCGACGTGTTGGTGATAATCCGACTCGCGTTGTTGGTGGGTTCATGCTTGCCACGGCGTGCCTCAGCATGTGGTTATCGAATACAGCTGCGACGATTATGATGCTCCCAATCGCATTAAGCATAATCGGCCGCCACCAGACAGATCGGGGTTTCGAAAAATGTCTGCTGTTGTCGTTAGCCTACAGCGCCTCGATTGGCGGGATGGCGACTATCGTTGGTACGCCGCCAAATCTTTACGTTGCATCCTATTTTAACGATATTCTTGGCGTGCAGATTGGGTTTGTTGATTGGATGATGATTGGGGTTCCTTGTGTTTCCTTATTATTGCCACTCGCTTGGTGGTATTTGACTCGCATTCATTTTTCGTTACCTCCACGAATTAAAAGTGATGCAGGAGCCCTCAGTGGCGATGGTCTTGTATGGAGTGAGCTTCAACGCGGGGGACGCGCAACCTTGTTGGTATTTGGCTTGCTTGTTTGCGTGTGGATGGCCCGACCGTGGCTCGTTGACATTAGAATCTTAGGTTTCGCACCACTGTCCAATTTGACTGATACGAGCGTTGCGCTGGTGGCGGCAGTCGCCCTATTTCTTATCCCAGTAGATCTGAGCCGTCGGAAATTTGTTCTCGATTGGCCCGACGCGCGAGAATTGCCATGGGGCACATTGATTCTATTTGGTGGCGGTTTGAGCCTTGCCAACACGATAAATGCTACAGGCGCTGATAAAATCATCGGCTTTTGGGTTTCAAATTTATCGCCGGTGTCGACCGTACTGATGATAACGGCCCTCGTAGCGATAGTAGTTCTTTTGACGGAGTTCACTAGCAACGTTGCAACGACGGCGACATTAGTGCCTATTCTTGCGGCGGCGACACCGGTTCTAGGACTCAAACAAGAAATAGTGATTATCATAGTCGCATTGGCTGCGAGCTGTGCTTTTATGTTGCCGGTTGCGACCCCGCCAAACGCGATTGTATTCGGTAGTGGCCGTATTCGTGCGTCAGAGATGGCGTGGGCTGGGGCCGCGATGAATTTTCTAGGGTTGATTGTTATTAGCGTGATAGCTGTAAACCTAATACCGACCGTATTGGATTTTTCGCGTTGAAAAGCTAAGACCTGGATAAATTGGTGACAAAAAGTTTAGGCAGTTCCATCCTACGTTGCTATGTGCGTCGTCGGTAACGTATGGCGACAGCGGCTTTTTGTGTAGACAGGTATACCTTTGCTGTTCGCCCCTCTTGTGGGTTTTACACCCAC
This sequence comes from Gammaproteobacteria bacterium, assembly GCA_003540955.1. Lineage (GTDB taxonomy): Bacteria > Pseudomonadota > Gammaproteobacteria > UBA11873. The sequence continues at coordinate 6,855 of DPMX01000211.1, read as the reverse complement.
ATCATAGTGCGGAGTTGATCTGCGGATCCGGGCTGGGTTGCGGATGCTTCGGAGTCTGGGTTGCGCCCTCGGTGTTTGAAGGATTGAAGCTTTAAATACTAAGAGTCTAGTGACCCGAAAATTTGGACGAGTCCATTGTGAACATTAAAACGTTCTTATTAGTGCAGGTACGAGACCGAACGACTCATTATAGGATTTGGGTTTTGGCGGCGCCGATGATGTTATCTAACATTTCTATCGCGTTACTTGGATTAATCGATACTGCGGTGATCGGCCATCTTGCTAATCCTAGTTATCTAGCCGGCATTTCTCTAGCTACTGTTTTATTTGATTTTTTGTATTGGGGCGTAACTTTTTTACGAATGGGTACTACTGGCGTAGTCGCCCAAATTTATGGATCAGGCGATGCCCCTAGGGTTAGCGCGATCTTGCGGGATGCCATGATCATTGCGTTGACTCTCGCGTTACTAATGTTGTTAGCCCGCCATGAAATTCGCGACTTTGGTCTGGAGTTACTCGACGGAAGCATCATCGCTACAATCCACGCGAGCCATTTCTTCGAGATAAAGATTTGGGGCGCCCCAGGCGTACTTGCAACAATGGTCTTTATTGGTTGGTTGATTGGGATGCAGAAAGCTCGGGTTGCTATGGTTCTCGTAGCCCTACCGTGTCTAGTTCATGCCGGCCTTGATCTTTTATTTGTCGTGGGATTTGAATTAGGCATAACAGGCGCTGCGTATGCTTCGCTGATAACAGCGTACTTTTCAGCAAGTCTGGGCGGATGGCTTGTTGTCACGGAGCTTCGTAGGCATACATCCGCAGTAACGTTCGCCTGGCAGTGGCGGAGTATGCACCGATTATTGACTTTTAACTGGAACATTATGCTTCGTACGTTTTGTTTGATCGCGACGTTTGCGTTTTTTACCCGACGGGGGGCAAGTTGGGGAGATACAACCTTAGCTGCGAATGCAATATTACTCAATTTCCAGATGCTTACTGCGCTTGCGCTGGATGGGTTCGCGAACGCGCTTGAAGCAATGGTGGGGCGCTCTATAGGGGCGTTGAATCGGACACGATTTCTTGCTGCGGTCACACTCGGGATGATCTGGTCAATAATATTTGCGGCACTTTTCGTTGGGCTTTATGCGTTTTTTGGGTCTTCACTGATCGCGTTGCTCACTGATCTTCCGGAGTTACGCGCAGAGGCCGATCGATTTTTAGTGTGGGCGATAATTGCGCCAATCGTATCCGTTTGGTGTTTCGTTTTCGATGGTATCTTCATAGGCGCGACAAAAGGTCGCGAAATGCGCAACTCTATGGTTTTCTCTACGTTTTTTGTATTTCTTCCAGGCTGGTACCTTTTACAGCCTCTCGGAAATCATGGTTTGTGGTTGGCATTTTTGATGTTTTTTGCCGCACGTGGGGCGTCAATGGCTTGGTACTTTTTCAAGATCGAACGGCGAGATGGATTTGTATGATTATACTTGCTTGATTTTAACGACGTCATCAGCAATCCGAGAAAAATCGCCTGCGGCAGAGCTACTTTTTTAGCCATTCTTAGTCCTGCCACGGTATACCTATTCGGTCGCGCATCACTATCTATGGGATAATAACGGACTGAGCTGCAGCCGACGTTTAAGATCGGAACCAACATTTTAAATTTGAGAATCCATGGGATGAATAAACCAAGAGAGTTTTTGCCGTTACAGATCGCAGTACTAACGATTACGGATACACGGACTGAGGCGGAAGATAGGTCGGGTAAGCTTCTGGTGGAGCGCCTGAGCGGAGCTGGTCACCACCTGCACGAGAAACGTCTAGTAAAAGATAGCATCTACGAGATCCGGGCAGAAGTCTCTCGGTGGGTTGTCGATGCAAAAGTGTCCGTGGTGTTGACGACCGGAGGTACCGGTGTAACCGGTCGAGACGGTACGCCAGAGGCCGTGATCCCACTATTGGATAAGCAAATTGATGGATTCGGAGAGATGTTCCGAAGTCTATCGTATGAAGAGATCAAGACCTCAACGATGCAATCTCGCGCGGTCGCCGGCGTTGCGAACGGAACTTATATCTTTTCCTTACCGGGCTCTTCTGGCGCCTGCGCTCTGGCGTGGGACGCATTGATTGTTCACCAATTAGATTTCCGCACAGGCCCATGTAATCTGGTTGAATTGATGCCTCGATTGCTTGAAAAATGATCACCTTAGTCTGTGAATCAAAGCCACCTGCGGAAAGCTATCAATGTGGCCTGGGCTGACATCCGACTGTCGAGGTTGGTTCACGATGTTCAGTGGTCTCTTCGGTGCGGTAGGAGTTATCGCTGGAGCCGTTGGAACACATTTATTACAGGAACGCTTGCCGCCCGCGGAGTTCGTGGTTTTTACTACAGCGATCACGTATCTACTATTGCACTCAGTGGCATTGTTTGGTTGCGGTGTCGCGCTTTATTCACATGCGGATAATCGCTGGTTCAAGCTGGCCGGTGTATTTTTGGTCACGGGAATTGTTTTGTTTTGCGGCAGTCTAATTATAAGATCTGTTACGGGTAGTCTGTTCTCAGCCAAGATTGCTCCAGTTGGTGGCAGCGCGCTGATTCTGGGCTGGTTGTTTATTGCTATCGGTGGATTTCGGCTCGCTGGAACTTCGGAATGATGTGGAAGTTGATCCACCATCAGGTGCTATGCAGGCTCTGCTTATTTGTTCTATTTAGCTTTTCTTGCGAGACTGCATTGCCACTCACGTTTGAGGTTACGGAAGATCTCATCGGTGAACTTGAGTTAGCGTCTACCCTGCAATCCGACACGTTATCCGACATAGCGCGTACTTATGACCAGGGTTATTTCGAGATGCGCTGGGCCAATCCAACGATCGATCCGTGGCTTCCTGGAGAAGACACAGAAATAATTGTTCCGAGTTTATATGTTTTGCCAGAGGCGCCAAGGCGGGGAATTGTTGTTAATGTACCGGAGATGCGGCTGTATTTTTTTTCAGAGAGTGGAAATCAGAAGAAACGCAAGGTTACAACCCATCCGATTAGTATTGGGCGTCAGAGTTGGAGTACACCGCACGGTGCGACAAAAGTCGTTGCTAAAATTAAAAATCCGAATTGGTATCCCCCAGAGTCGATCCGTGCGGAACATGCTGCTGCAGGAGATCCCTTACCTAGAATCGTGCCTGCTGGCCCTGAAAATCCACTGGGCGCTTTTGCCATTTTATTAGGTTTGCCTGGTTATCTGATCCATGGAACAAATCGACCTTATGGGATTGGGATGCGCGTGACTCATGGTTGCCTGCGGATGTATCCTAAGGATGTAAAAAATATATTTGACTTGGTTACGATAGGCGCACCCGTGTATATTGTGAATCAACCATACAAGGTCGGTATCGCGCGCAATAAGGTTTATCTAGAAGTTCATCCGTATCTTGCCGAGGATAAAAACGCATTTCGGGATCAATTTTCGCAAGTGGTAGCGTTAATTGTGACAAAAGCTTTAGGTCGTGGTGTGCAACTTAATTGGCGTACGATGCGGCAAGCTTTTTTAAAAAAAAGCGGTATTCCTATCGTGATCGGTGGAGTATCGGAAAGTCAGCAGGTACTAGAGAAGGTTGGATATGTACCGGCGATTGTTGAACCTATGCACGGGCTGACTAGCTCCGATCCATAGAGCTTTCCAAGAAAAATCCCCGCTTTTGCGGGGGTTTTTCTTGGAATACTAACTTTAATCTACTTTTTCATTGTTTGTTCGAACATACGTTCAATCCTATCTTTGTTATCACTGCAGCATGAGAGTGCGTCATCAGCAGTCGCTTGCGCTTTTGCTGCAGCTTCGGAGGCAGCCGTCGCAGCGGCCAACGCTTTCTTTGCAGTACTTGAAGCCGAACGGGCCTCGGACATGGCACTGCTTATCTTTGCTTCAACTGCAGCCAATTGATCCGGTTTTACGGTCGCGCAAGCTGTTAGGTTTGTCGCGAAGATTACAACAATAGACGTCCTTACCGCCAGAGAGAGTACTTTTTGCATATATGACTCCTATCCGTATTATCGATTGTCCTTAAGAAGGAAACCTTGTTTCTCAGGAAATGATGAACTAATTCGACCCGATTAGCAATTTCGAATTATGCTGTACGATCACAATGGCTGAGGCTCTTGAGTAATTTTTCAAGTCTACTTGAAATTCGATACCTGCCTTGCCCGTCGTTCTCCATATACATCAGGTCTATGTTCCTTGGAAACTGTGTTTTGGTGGAAAAATCAATCTGGGATAATTGGCATTAGTCTGTTCTTATGGCGAAACTGAGAACGCAAAAACTCCATTTGATCAGCCAGTATTTTGCGATTAGATAATGCTAGGAATTCCGCCCAGTTGGGCACATAGGGAATCGCAAGTAGCGGCATCGACGCGACCTCCGGACTGCGAGAGCCTTTACGAGTGTTACAAGCACGACACGCTGAGACAACGTTGGACCAACTGTCGCGTCCGCCTTTAGAGAGTGGGATAACGTGGTCGCGGGTTAACTGATGTTTCCTGAGTTGCGAACCGCAATAAAGGCACATATATCCGTCGCGTCGGAATAATTCGTGATTGTTTAATGGTGGAACATGGCGGTGGGTGTGGTGGCCGCGCGACGACCGTTTAATAGCAATAATGGAGTTCACTGTTACAGATGATCTAATGCCCGTGTCGCGGGATGTGCCACCGACAAATGTAAACTTGTTGTTCCCCGTGGTCCACGCGACTAGGCCGCGGCTATATAGGCAAACAGCGTCTTGCCATGGGACCCAGCGTAAAGGGGTTCCCGCAACATCAAGTCGTAAAATCAATGGTGCTCGGTTCATGCTATTCTCGTCCCAAGGCACAGTCTATCTATAGGTGTAACCAAACGCTAATCTATACACTCTTAGCGACCCACAGTGCAATTATTATGAGTAATGTTGAAGTTATTGGTACAAATATAATGCAAGAAATCTTCAAAATTATGGGTCAGTTGCGTGATCCAAAAAGTGGCTGCCCGTGGGATCTGAAACAAAACTTTAAATCAATTGTTCCTCACACTATTGAGGAAGCCTATGAGGTCGCTGATTGTATTGAGCGTCAAGCATACGACGATCTTCCAGGTGAGTTAGGGGATTTACTGTTTCAAGTGGTTTTCTATGCGCAGCTAGGTAAGGAGGAGGGGTATTTCGAGTTTAAGGATATTGTGGAGAAATTAAGTCGAAAGCTAAAAGAACGCCATCCCCATGTGTTTGGCGATGTGACGGCTGGAGATCTGGCCGAACAGAATAACCGATGGGAAGATCACAAAGCGCGTGAGCGCGAACTTGCAAGCGATGGTCGCCATAAGAGCGAACTTGATGGTGTGCCCATAGGTCTACCAGCGCTGACTCGGGCAACGAAACTACAGAAGCGGGCGTCTCGAGTTGGATTTGACTGGCCAGATACGACGGGGGTCCAAGAGAAGGTGTCGGAGGAGTTCAGCGAAGTGGTAGCTGCGATCGCGGAAGGTTCGAGATCTCAGATTGAACAAGAAATGGGTGACTTGTTATTCGCCTGCGTTAACTGGATGAGACACTTCGACTTAGATCCAGAAACGGCACTACGGAAGGCTAATCGAAAATTTGAACAGAGATTTCATTTTATTGAAGCGTCACTTGAAAGTTTAGGCTCAAGTGTGAGGGGTGCTTCGCTTGCCCGTATGGACGAACTATGGGAAGCGGCGAAGTCAGTAGAGTAACACCGCGTGAATCGCCGACGTAAGATGCGTTATAGGTCGCTAGAGCTTGTAGCAGCGAATTGACTATCTCCTTAACCCAGCATGTATCTATCAATTGGTGTTTTCGAGAAGGGTTTTGTCGTGTTCAATCATCGCATAGGCGGAATGGTTGTGTATAGACTCAAAGTTTTCTGACTCCACGATGTAAGAGAGAATCCGATCTTCCGCATTAAGTTTTAATGCAACCTCTCGCACCATGTCCTCTACGAAGCGTGGATTGTCGTAGGCGCGCTCTGTGACGTACTTTTCATCAGGCCGCTTCAAGAGCCCATACAACTCGCAGCTGGCCACCTGTTCGACTATTTCGATTAGTTCCTCGATCCACATAAAGTCATTAACCTTTACTTCTAGTGTGACATGAGAGCGCTGGTTATGTGCACCATAATTCGAAATATTTTTTGAACATGGACACAAAGTAGTACACGGAACAATCACTTTGACTGAAATTAGAGGACCATGGTGTCCGACTTCACCAATAAATGTAACGGTGTAGTCAAGTAAACTTTTAACGCCAGAAATCGGAGCGGCTTTTTGTACGAAATAAGGAAAGGTCATTTCTATTCGGCCGAACTCGGCATCCAGCAGTTTCGTCATTTCGTCGACCATCGCCTTGAACGTAGGTACTGATATTTCGTATTCGTGGTTGTTTAAAATTTCAACAAACCGCGACATGTGAGTTCCTTTAAATTTATGTGGTAGTCCCACATACATATTGAACGTTGCGACCGTGTGTTGCTCTCGACCTGCTCGGTCGCGCACAACAACCGGGTGCTTTATATCTTTTATTCCCACCCGATCGATTGCGATCCGACGTGTGTCTTCGCTGCTTTGCGTGTCGGGGATTGTCGATGCAATAGTTTCAGGTTGATTCATATCGGTATCCGTTGTGTATAAGGTAAGTGACCCTTCTGGTAATTTAGGTTAGCGGTCTCGACTTATTATATAGGTGGCTAATTGGCGTAATGTATCTGCCCCTTGTCCAAGTTTATCTAGACTGGCAATGGCTTGTTCGCACAATGACTTGGCTGTCTTTTTTGCTTCGACCATGCCTAGGATATTAGGGGATGTTGGTTTATTCTGATC
>DPMX01000312.1:8582-10679 GCA_003540955.1 Gammaproteobacteria bacterium | reverse complement strand
GTCGCGGGTTCGAGTCCCGTCCACTCCGCCACACACTCCGAGAGCAATAAAGAGGCGCACCGCCTTAGGTGTGCGTTCGTAACGGTTCTCAAACATAAAAATAAATTTCGTTGCTGCCTTGCGAAAAATTCGCAGAGCTGAGGACACTTGACAAATGCTGCAGCTGATTCGCGATCGTTCTCAGGGTTTGGTCGTAGGTGTAATCGTTTTTTTTATATGCCTAACTTTTGCACTTTTTGGGGTGCAGGAGTACCTCGAGGCACGAAGCACTGTAGTCGTCGCTGAGGTTAACGGTGAAGAAGTTGGTCTGGAAGAATATCAGCGATCGTTTCAGCAAATGCGTCGACGCGCGCAGGCTATGCTGGGGGAAAGGTTCGATCCTGACGAGTGGGCTGACGGCGAAGTGAAATTTGCTGCATTGGATTTTGTTGTATCTAAGCACCTGCTTCTTCAAACCGCCGACAAGGTCAACTTGCGAATATCTGACACGCAGACGGCTAACCACATACGCACCTCGCCTCAGTTTCAACGGGACGGTGTTTTTTCTCGGGACTTTTACCGACAAATGGTCCGAGCCCTAGGATTTTCTGAGCTTGGGTTTGAGCATCGAGTGCGTAAAGACCTTGTAATCAATCAGCTCAGAGCTGGTATAGGTGCGAGCGCAATTACTACGATTGAAGAGTTGCAGCGCATCGAGCAATATCGTCAGCAAACACGAGATACTGGATTCGCGATCCTGGGTATAGAAGTGTTCCGCAATGGCCTTTCTCCTAGCCGCGCTGAAATTGAAGCATATTTTGCGGAAAATGCGGAACAGTATCGAACTCAAGAGCAAGTATCTCTTGCGTTTCTCGAGCTGTCGATTGAATTGCTGATGGCTGATGTTTTTGTTGATGAGGACATTTTAAAAACTTATTACGAAGCAAATCAGGATCACTACACCGTACAAGAGCAACGAAACGCTAACCATATCTTAGTCAAGATTAGCCGCAGTGCTACTGAGAGTGAAGTCGACGCGGCTCGCACAAGGGTTGAGGGCCTGCATGAACTTGTGTTGAATACCGACAGTTTTGAAGATATTGCCAAAGAGAGTTCGGACGATCTTGGCTCGCGATCGAGTGGGGGCGAAACAGGATTTTTTGAACGTGGGATTATGGCTCCGGAGTTTGAAGAAACGGTATTCGCGATGTCTGAACAGGAGATCAGTCAACCGATTCGGACCGATTTTGGGTTTCACATCATACGATTGAAAGAAATTAAGCCAAGCGGGACGAAGAGTTATGGAGATGCGCGTGCAGAAGTAGAAGCGGACTACCGGCGGGATCAGGCCGAGGCGGTATTTTTCGAACAAGCGGAGCAACTGTCTGAGCTAGTATACGAGCAACCTAATTCCCTTGATGGCGCCGCTGCTATGCTGGGCTTACCAGTGAAGACAACTGAGTTGCTTACTCGTTCCGAACTTGTGGCGAGATTTTCAACAAAGGTAGCGACAGCCGCGTTCGCGACAGAAGTTTTGACTGACGGTCTTAATAGCGAGCCGGTCGAATTAAGTGACACACAGGGAATTATTGTTCTGAGGGTGGTCGAGCATATCGATAGCACGCTGCCGCGAGTTGATGAAGTGCTTGCCGCGGTGACCCAAGATCTGATCGATGTAACGGCACGTGAGGCTGTTCACACCGCAGGTAAAGGTCTGGTTGAACGCTTGAATAACAAAGAGGATCTGGAGTCGGTGTTAGGTTCGGCGGATTTAAAATGGGAAAAAGTTACCGGTGCAACTCGAGATTCGGCAAAAATAAATCGAACGATGTTGCGTGCAGCCTTTAGTGCCGAACCGGGAAAGCCCGGTGAGGTGGTATACATCGGGGTTCCAATTGGCACAGGTGATTATGGTATTGTTGGGATATCGAACGTTGTTATACCGCTCGCTGAAGAGCTAAACACTAGTGACATTAACGAGCTTCGTCGAGGCGTTGCCGCAACCAGGACGACCGCGGATTGGATGGATTTTGTGGCTTTACTGAAATCCGATAGTGACATTGAATTGTTCCCTGATCGTTTGTAACCAATAGTTGCAGAGTCCTCCCCCCCCCCCCC
>DPMX01000312.1:0-8255 GCA_003540955.1 Gammaproteobacteria bacterium | reverse complement strand
GGGGCACGCTAGCCTCCGGCGATTCCCATAATATTGAATCCGCAATCGACATAGGTAATTTCGCCGGTGATGGCCGAGGCCAAATCGGAGCACAAAAATGCAGCAGCGTTTCCTACTTCTTCAGTTGTGACATTGCGCCGAAGCGGTGACGTCTTCGCTACGTAACTGAGGAAGTTCCTTAGGTCTTTTACCCCTGAAGCGGCAAGTGTACGGATCGGGCCAGCCGAGATTGCATTGACCCTGATGCCTTTTGGCCCCATACCTTCGGCCATATATCGGACATTAGCCTCAAGACTTGCCTTAGCTAACCCCATGACGTTATAGCTTGGCATCGTTCTAGTAGCACCAAGGTAACTTAAGGTTAACATTGCTCCGGCACGACCTTGCATGAGTGGCTGTGCGACCTTCCCGAGTGCCGCGAAACTATATGAACTAATTTCATGGGCGACGCGAAAACCTTCACGAGTCACCGAGTCAAGATATTCACCCCGTAATGTTTCACGTGGTGCGTACGCTACCGAATGGATTAAAATATCTAAGTGTCCCCACTGTTCGTTCAGATTATTGAAGACATTTTGGATCTGTTCATCACTTTCTACGTCGCATGGGATAGCTATCTCCGAATCACACTCCGCCGCAAAATTTTCTACCCTTGAACGAAGTCGTTCTGTCTGATAGGTGAACGCCAAATCTGCACCCTCGCGTCGCATTGCTCGAGCAACACCCCAAGCAATTGATTTATTACTTGCAACTCCAACGATCAAAGCTCTTTTGCCTTCCAGAATACCCATTAGTTGATTCTCCAAATATGACAGCTGGACTTCTCCGTGTAGTAAGAGTGTACAGCCTACGGTCGGAGTTTATAATCCTAAGTTCATCATGCACATAAGCCAAGTAATCAGATTAGTTTTGATCGGTCTTTCCGGCATGTTCTTGTGTTCGTGCGGTAATGGTGTATGGAATAACCCGTACCCAAGGTCCCATGACAATAAATCGATATTTTATGGTTCTTTTACAGAACGTCCAAAGCATCTGGATCCCGTATCGTCATATAGTGAGAATGAGGCACAATTCAACGCTCAGATCTATGAACCACTGGTTCAGTACCATTTTCTTAAACGACCCTATGAACTAACTCCGCTCACGGCAACCGCTGTACCGGAACCGGAATATCGGGACAGTAGGGGGAAACTCCTTTCCAGTGAAGCAGAGGTCGGGGAGATAGACTCAGTCGTCTATCGGATTGAGATTCAACCTAAGATTTTATACCAGCCACATCCAGCGTTTGCCGAACTAAAAAACGGTAAATTACGATATCACGGGATGAGTGCAAAAGATATCCAGGATCATCACACGTTGGCAGATTTTCGCCATACCGGTACCCGAGAGTTAACTGCACACGATTATGTATATCAGATGAAGCGTCTAGCTCATCCGCGCATACATTCACCGATTGCTGGCTTCATGGGTCGTTATATCGTTGGCTTAAATGAGTTGCAGGCTGAGCTGAAAGAGGCGACGGTTGACGATCGCGGGTTTATCGACCTGCGTGAATTCGATTTGTCGGGGGTTAAGGTGATCGATCGATATCGATTTGAAATTCGATTAAAAGAAAAATATCCGCAATTTGTGTACTGGCTAGCTATGCCGTTTTTTGCCCCGATGCCTTGGGAAGCTGATCGGTTCTACGCACAAGCAGGTATGAAAGATCGAAATATAACCCTAGATTGGTACCCCGTAGGTACAGGTCCTTACATGCTGACCGAAAACAACCCTAATCGGCGGATGGTAATGCAGCGCAATCCGAACTTCCGTGGAGAGGCATATCCTTCGCACGGTATGCCAGATGACGAAGCGGCGGGGTGGCTCAAGACTGCCGGGCAGACTATGCCGTTTATTGATGTTGCGTACTATAGTCTTGAGAAAGAGGCGATCCCAGGGTGGACCAAGTTTTTACAAGGATTCTACGACAGTTCCGGGATTGTTTCGGACAGTTTTGACCAAGCTATCAAGTTCTCAACAGAAGGTGAAGCAGAGCTAACACAACGAATGCGCGACCGAAATATGCGGTTAGCTACAGCGGTGCGAGCGTCTACTTCCTATATAGGGTTTAACATGACCGACAGAATTGTCGGAGGGGATTCTGAGCGCGCAAGGTTATTGCGTAGAGCAATTTCCATCGCGGTGGACTATGAGGAGCTTATCTCGATCTTTGCGAATGGAAGGGGCCTCCCGGCTCAGGGGCCGATACCCCCCGGGATCTTTGGGCAGATAGATGGAGCGCGGGGTATTAATCCGTATGTTTATGAGTGGTCAGGAGACCGAGCTGCGCGGAAATCCATCGATGAAGCGAAAGTACTGATGACCCGGGCGGGATATCCCAATGGGCGAGATGCCGAGACCGGCGAGCCCCTTAGTTTGTATTTTGAGGCAATTGCATCAGGGCCAGGCAGTAAGTCAATACTCAATTGGTACCGAAAGCAGTTCGCAAAGCTCGGTATTCAGTTGGTTATTAGGACTACCGATTACAATCGATTTCAAGAAAAGATCCGCACAGGTACATCACAAATTTTTGGTTGGGGTTGGAACGCTGATTATCCAGATCCGGAAAACTTTTTGTTTCTGCTGTATGGCCCCAATGCAAAAATCACAAGCCAGGGGGAGAACGCTTCTAATTATCAAAATGATAAATTCGACGCGTTGTTTGTCAGAATGCGAGCTATGCCTAATGGACCGGCTCGTCAGGTGTTGATTGATCAAATGATTGAAATCGTGAGGTGGGACGCACCGTGGTTGTGGGGCTACCACCCGAAAGCCTACTCCTTGTATCCGCAATGGTATGGGAACGCCAAGCCCAATTTAATGGCCCGTAATACCTTAAAGTATAAAACGATCGATCCGATACAACGTGCGAAGATGCGGAAGCAGTGGAATCAACCAGTTGTTTGGCCGTTGATTATTTTTTTCTGTCTAATATTTATGAGCGCGATTCCCGCCTACCGATCGTACCGGCGCAAGCAGCAGGAGACGCTAAAGTGATCGGCTATGTCGTTCGGCGCATCGCATACGCAGTACCAATTCTAATTGGCGTGAATATCATTACTTTCGTCTTGTTTTTCGTAGTCAATTCACCGGATGATATGGCGCGCCTACAACTTGGTGAGCGGCGAGTCACGCAAGAGGCGATTGAGAAATGGAAAGAAGATCGGGGTTATGATAAGCCGTTAATTTGGAATGCCGACGCCAAGGCAACAAAGAAAATTAGAGAGACGATATTTTTTTTAAAATCTATTCGACTGTTTATGTTTGATTTTGGTCAGTCAGATAGTGGGCGGGATATTGGCTACGACATCTCGCAGCGTATGTGGCCGAGTCTGGCGATCGCGTTACCGGTATTCCTCGTTGGCTTATTACTGACGATTACTTTGGCTTTGATAGTTGCATTTTTTCGCGGCACTTATTTGGACACTTGGACCGTTGTGTTGTGCGTCGCCATGATGTCGGTCTCGAGTTTGTTTTATATCATTGGTGGTCAATATCTGATCGGAAAGTTGTTGCACCTTGTACCTATTTCCGGGTTCGATTCTGGGTTGGCTAGCGCGAAGTTTATTGTTCTACCCGTCGTTGTGGGAGTTATTGGTGGGTTGGGGAGTGGGACCCGATGGTATCGCACGATATTCCTCGAGGAAATTAATAAGGACTACGTTCGTACGGCACGAGCTAAAGGTTTATCTGAAAACGTCGTGCTACGTGTCCACGTATTGAGGAATGCACTGATTCCTATTTTGACTGGGGTCGTTGTCGTTCTCCCGCAATTGTTCTTGGGCAGTCTTATCACAGAGGCATTTTTTGGTATCCCGGGTCTTGGAAGCTATACCATCGACGCAATCCAGCGACAGGACTTTGCAATCGTGCGTGCGATGGTATTTCTGGGATCTGTTCTCTATATCATCGGCCTGCTCCTAACTGACATTTCTTATACGGTCGTGGACCCTAGAGTTCGGTTGCGGTAATGCGTTTCACCTTATTTATTACGGATGCGTTGTTTTTCTCCCTGATCGCCATTGCCGTGATCTATTTCTGTTATGCGTCAAAGCGGGAACATCTAAGGGCACCATGGCGGCAGGTAACAAAGAATTCGCTCGCGATGGCGGCGGCGACAGTACTAGCGACTTTCTTAACCATCGCGATCTTAGATTCGATCCATTTTTTCCCTCGCTTAGACGCACTTGATGGAGTCGAAAATGAAATTCACTACGCCTCAGAAGTGCTCAGCCTATTTGATCTTATTGTTAGTCCACTCCGCGAACAAGTTGAAAAGACTTACTCTGCACCATTCGCGATTCATGCTTTTAGCAAAGAGACGCTTGATCTCGTAGAGGGGCGGAGCGTGCGTGACTATCCAAGGCTAGTGTATGGCGGTGCCCATCTGAATAATATCAGTGAACGGACTAGTGACATTGTAATGCGGGGGATGACCGGTGCAGTGCGGGGGTTACTCGTTTGGTTTAGCCTTACTGCCGTGGTGTTCTTTTGCATGAGTTGTAAGACCTCGAAAACTATATTGTCCATCGTTTCAACGATCTCTAGAGGTGACGACGAGGATGGTCCCTGTCGAACTCTAATGATCACAACGGGAATAATAGCCGTGATGATAGGGATTTGTGCGTCACTGGCACCGCATTACCACGTTTTCGGCACCGATAAGGTCGGTACCGATGTACTTTATCAATCACTAAAAAGTATCCGGACGGGCTTAATTATTGGCACTTTGACTACCTTGGTAATGTTGCCGTTTGCAATATTCTTAGGTATTAGTGCAGGGTATTTCAGGGGGTGGATTGATGATTTGATTCAATATCTGTACACGACGCTGTCGTCAATTCCGGGGGTATTACTGATCGCATCGGCTGCTTTGTTGCTCGAAATCTATATGTCCAAGCATGCAGATGAATTCGGTAGTCTCGCAGCGCGAGCGGATCTCCGCTTATTGGCTCTGTGTATCATTCTCGGCATCACAAGTTGGACCGGTTTATGCCGTTTGTTACGGGGCGAAATTTTAAAGCTTCGCGAGTCCGATTTTGTCGAAGCAGCACGTGCTTTTGGGGTACGCCATACGACGTTAATCGCACGTCACATGTTACCTAATATTATGCATATCGTAATGATCTCTATTGTGCTGGATTTCAGTGGATTGGTTTTGGCGGAGGCGGTGTTGTCCTATATTAATATTGGGGTGGATCCTAGTATGGAAAGTTGGGGTAATATGATTAACAGCGCGCGTTTAGAGCTCGCGCGCGAACCGATAGTATGGTGGTCATTGCTTGCTGCTCTTGCGTTTATGTTTGTCCTAGTACTGGCCGCAAACCTGTTCGCCGATGCGGTTCGTGACGCGTTCGATCCACGATTGCGCGTGCTCAGTTAAGTGTTGCCCAGGTGCGGCGCCGCTCTTTAATAAAGGTAACGGACCGAATGAGGCGAGGTGTGAAATGGTTGCACCTCAATACTTGTCTGTATTCTACTGACACCCGATGGAAAGCATGGTACCCACTCGCTATGTAGATGCCATAACAGAAAATGTCGAGGTCGTTTTACTACGGGTACAATTAAGGATGATCTACACGGGAGACAATGTTATATGTCGAAACCACTCCTAAGAATCCAAAATCTTTCGATTCGCTTCGGAAGTGAAGGTGATCCGTTGCGGGCTGTCGACGACGTGTCGTTCGAAGTGCAGCGTGGGGAAACCGTGATTCTCGTAGGTGAGTCGGGGAGTGGTAAGTCGATCACTGCTTTATCAGCCATGCGACTGCTTCCTCACGCTGCCCGGGTTATAAATGGCAGTATTTGGTTAGAAGGCATTGACATTTTAGCTCTTCCCGAGAATCGCATGCGGACTATTCGCGGGAGACGATTAGGTATGATTTTTCAGGATCCACAGTCGTCTCTAAATCCGGTCATTTCTATAGGTAAGCAAATCGAGGAGGTACTAAGGCGACATAGGGGTCTACGAGGTAGGGAATTGACCGATCGTGTTCTCGAGCTCTTAACAGCCGTTGAGATTCCCGAACCGGAACGGCGATATGCCGAATTCCCGCATCAGTTTTCTGGCGGTATGAAACAACGAGTGATGATTGCGATCGCGATAGCTGCAGAACCTGATTTGTTAATTGCCGATGAGCCGACTACGGCTCTTGATGTCACAGTTCAAGCACAAGTATTGGAGTTACTTCGAAAGCAACAACGCAAAACTGCTATGGGAATTTTATTCATTACACATGATCTTGGAGTCGCATACCAAATGGCTGACAAGTTGGTTGTGATGAAAGATGGCGCTATAGTTGAACAGGGTAGCAGGGATGCCTTTTATAAAGCACCTCAGCACGACTACTCTAAGGCATTGTTTAATGCACTACCAAGCCGTGAAAAGAGAATTCGTGAAGGTCGGGACCGCAATAATGTCAAACATTTGGGGACCGCACTCGACATCCGGGGTTTGAAGGTCTACTACCCAATCCGTAGAGGGATTCTAAAACGGGTAGTAGGGCACGTGAAGGCGGTAGATGGAGTTAATCTGACGGTGGCGAAGGGTACGACGGTGGCTATTGTCGGCGAATCCGGCTCGGGCAAAACGAGCTTGGGGAAAGGTATCTTACGTTTACTGCCCAGCTCTGGTGGCCATGTAATGTTCCGCGACCTAAACCTTGCAAAACTCAGTAACGCAGAAATGCGAGCATGCCGGTCCGATTTACAGGTAGTTTTTCAGGATCCATATTCGTCGATGAACCCACGCATGATGGTGAGCGACATAATTTGCGAGGGTATGACTGCCCAGGGGATCGGTGCGAACCGGAAGGAGCGTGAAGATAACGTTGACGAATTGTTACGCCAAGTCGGTCTAGAGCCGGCACATAAACACCGATACCCGCATGAGTTTTCTGGTGGCCAGCGTCAACGGATATGTATTGCTCGGGCACTGGCAGTATCTCCAGATGTGATTGTCTGTGACGAGCCGACTAGCGCGCTTGATGTTTCTGTCCAGGCACAAATCTTGGGGCTGCTGAGTGACCTGCAAGACCGGCTCGGCCTGACCTATCTATTTATCACGCATAACTTGAGCGTGGTTGCCTATATTGCTCACTACGTAGCGGTGATGTATCAGGGCAAAATTGTCGAACAGGGACTGACTGATGAAATTCTTGATTCACCACAACACCCGTATACACAGAAACTCCTTTCTGCTATTCCCCAGGTTAAAAATTGAATGTCTCTTGAGCGACACCACAAAAGATAAGTGGTAGCTAACAACTCGTGTTTGGGTAAATGCGAGCTCGGTAATGGACAGTCGTGTATGTCTTTATTAGGAGAAGGTCTAAACGACGCGGGGCGCCTACTAGTCCTTAGTTGGCCACTAATCTTGAATAATCTGTTTAATATTGGTGTTAACGTGGCCGATACCATGATGGCTGGGCGCCTTGGTGCAACTCAATTGGCGGCCGTCGCGCTCGGTTCGAGTATTTGGATTACTTTATTTCTTGCAGGGCTCGGCGTAATCATGGCGCTCGGTCCGATAGTGGCGCAACATTTCGGCGCCGGTCGAATCAAGGAAATCGGCCACGATACTCGCCAAGCTTTATGGCTCGCCGTTTTTATCTCACTGATCATCGCATTGCTGCTGCGTAACGCGGAGCCAGTGATGCTGTGGGTTAATATAGACGCCAAAGTCGCATTTCTCGCTCAGGGTTATCTTGACGCTATCTCTTGGGGTGTGCTTGGTTGCTATTGGTATCACTGCTTACGACAAATGAATGAGGGGCTTGGTCGTACGATCCCCATCATGGTCATTATGGGTACTTCGTTACCGATAAATGTTGGTCTAAATTATGTGTTCATGTATGGCAAGTTCGGCGCTCCTGCGCTGGGTGCGATCGGGGCCGGTCTTGGCAGTGGGATCACGTTTTGGTTGATGTTTGTCTTTATTGGACTTTATACCTTTCGGGCTGAAACTTATCGACAATTTGAGATCTGGGTGGCGCCTGAGTACCCCGACTGGGTGGTGATGCGCCACATAGTCTCGGTCGGCTTACCGATCGGTGTGTCGTTCATGTTACAGGCGGGGCTGTTTACGGTAGTTGCATTGATTATGGGTTCCTTTGGCACGGTAGTGGTCGCCGCACACGCTGTGACGCTTAACTATGCAAGCTTAATTTTCATGATCCCGTTGGGGATGGGTATGGCAACTACGTCGATTGTCG
>DPMX01000200.1:601-8963 GCA_003540955.1 Gammaproteobacteria bacterium | reverse complement strand
TCAAGTCATCAATCTCGTCATTCGATAAGTGAAAGACACCTTGTACAGCGGCACCAATTGCCTTGCGCTCTATGGCCGAGACATCATGGTCGGCCCGACTAATTTCAAACAACAAGGCTGCGCTCGCTATTTCAAGCGAATGACGAGCCTTAGGCTCATCAGAAAAAGCCGAAATTTGCTGCTCAAAAATTGTGCGTAACGTCCTAAACATCCTAACTATGCTAATAGAAATACTTAGTTAAATTTTTCGCGAGATCGGTAACCATCATCTGTCGCCTCGTCGAAGAAATTCTGTAGTAACGGATGATGAATAGCTTCTCCTGACGTGTCCGCCACCAGGTTTCGCTCCGCCACATAGGTAGTGTGCGTCGTCCCATTCGGTAATACGTGATACCAGGGCGCGTCTTTTGGTGGGCGAGACTGGGCGACTTGTTCATACCACTGTTCGTCGCTGCTAAACACTGCGTCAACGTTAAATACAACACCTCGATAATCAAACAATTTGTGGCGCACACGTTGGCCGACAGAAAATCGCGCAAATTTTTCTTTATCCATGGTATTTATTCGGTTTCATTCCCTCATTAGGCCAAATATCATTGTATCGACGAAAAGCTACAATGGCGACCCAACCCACTGAATATGAAAAATTCGGTAACAAGAATCTATATCGATGCAAAACTTTCCGTCGGCAGTGATGTAGAATTACCTAAAGCGGCTCACCACCACGTCGTACGAGTTTTGCGGCTGAGCGCGGGCGCGCCGATCACTCTCTTTAATGGCCGTGGTGGCGAGTTCAAGGGCGTGATCAGTTCCCACAACCTACGAAGTACGTTCGTCACTGTAACTAATTTTTCTCCGATCGAACGTGAATCTCCGTTATCCATCACGCTAGTGCAGGGAATATCCCGGGGTGAACGAATGGATTACACGATTCAAAAGGCTGTTGAACTTGGGGTCGAAGCGATCGTCCCGTTTCAGGCCCTTCGAACTGCCGTCAGGATACCGGTAGAGCGTAGGCAACGTCGTCTAGAGCATTGGCGTGGAATCATACGCCACGCATGTGAACAATGTGGTCGAAATCGCGTGCCCGCCTTGAGCGACATTCACAGCCTCGAGGAAGTTCTTACCATCGTCTCAACCAAATTCAGTCTGCTACTTCATCCGGCCGGTAAAAAAGAAATACCTGAGCTTAGTAGCAATGTCCGACCCTTACTGCTTATAGTAGGGCCGGAAGGCGGTCTCGACGATACAGAAACTGCACGACTGCAAGCGGCGAACTGCTTTAACTTATGCGTCGGCCCTCGGATCCTCCGCACCGAAACAGCCGCGGTAACAGCGTTGAGTATCTTACAGGCACGGTTTGGAGATTTAGCATTCTAGTTTTCGGCGTCGCCTGGCGTACACTAGGCGCTCGGTGAACTAGCATCGGCAGTGCCGTCGCCGAACGATCACCACGTTTAGTTGGTTTTCAGTTACGCCTCTGCTTAGTCTTAGGATAGGCGAAGAAAAGTAGCGCAACATACGTGCTGAAACGCAGCATCGATGTCGATGCGACTCACGGAGAATCTGCTTGTTAGTAACTTATCACCGTAATTGTCCCAAACAGAGGCCTGATATCCTACTTGGATAAATCACTGACCACATACGCCATTAACAGGACAAAACCAGATTTCGCATGAGCGACGGTGATTTCGGATAGTCACTCAAGCAACATCCGTCTATAAATACAGCGACTGCTCGAGAGGCACCCGTAAGATATACTGTAACGTGACCAAAACGAGAGTAGAAATGAGCCAAAATTCAAATTCGGAAAAACCCTGGGGTGGTCGTTTCAAGACGCCGACCAACGCATTTGTCGAACGTTTTACCGCCTCGGTCAAATTCGATCAGCGGCTAGCGGCGCATGACATTAAGGGATCGATAGCACACGCTGAGATGTTGGCCCACGTCGGAATAATTTCGCGTGACGATAGCGCCGAAATCGTTGCCGGGCTAAAAGCTATCGAGTCGGATATTGCGGACGACAAATTTGAGTGGTCGATTGCACTTGAAGATGTGCACATGAACATTGAACATGCACTCGTAGAACGCATCGGCGATGTGGGTAAAAAGCTGCACACCGCCCGCTCCCGAAATGACCAAGTTGCGACCGATATTCGACTTTTTTTACGAGAACAAATTGACTCAATTGTAGCCGGATTAGAGACGCTTATGACTAGATTAATCGATCTAGCCGAACGTGAAGCGGCGACCTTAATGCCGGGATATACACATTTGCAGACAGCACAACCGATTTCATTCGGTCACCACATGCTAGCTTGGTTCGAAATGTTAATGCGCGACCGGGATCGTTTTATTGGCTGCCGTGAACGCGTTAACGTTATGCCCTTGGGTGCTGGTGCCCTTGCTGGGACGACTTTCCCAATCGATCGGTCGAAATGTGCTTTGCTGCTTGGTTTCGCAGCGATCGCAGAAAACTCTATCGACGCCGTAAGCGATCGAGATTTTGCTATCGAGTTTGCTGCTCACGCATCAATGTTAATGATGCATTTTTCACGTATGTCTGAAGAAGTAGTGCTTTGGAGCTCGCAGCAGTTTTCGTTTGTCGAGCTAAGTGATGAATTCTGTACCGGGTCCTCAATGATGCCACAGAAAAAGAATCCCGATGTCCCGGAGTTAGTTCGAGGAAAGTCAGGGCGTGTGTTCGGCCACTTCATCAGCTTGATTACGCTGATGAAGTCCCAACCTCTCGCCTACAACAAAGACAATCAGGAAGATAAAGAGCCTTTGTTTGATACAGTCGATACCCTCCTCGACTGCATTAGAGCATTCGCCGACTTGATTTCCAGTCTGACTATTAATGCCGAAGCTATGCGCAAAGCAGTGGAAAAAGGCTTCGTCACGGCAACCGATCTGGCCGACTATCTAGTACGGTTAGGACTACCATTTCGCGACGCACACGGTGTCGTAGGAAACGCAGTCCGTCGAGCTCTAGATAGAAACTGTGATTTGTGCGATCTAACGCTTGCTGAATACCAAGAATTCTATCCGGCGATGACTGATGACGTATATAAGATCCTGGACATCGACCAATCTCTCGACGCACGAACCCATTTCGGCGCTGCTTCGCCAAGGCAAGTACTAGAGGCATGCGAGCGTGCCCGCCAACGCTTTTCCCCATCGATTAGCCGCACCACCTAATCAACATAACACTGCCAGCTTATTAAGGGATTGATATGAAAACCATAAAAACGATTTTTACCCTGGCTATTTTTCTAATGGTCATTGTAATTGGCGGTGCGATCGCACTTATAGTGTTTGCCGATCCTAATGACTTCAAAGAGAAAATTTCTGAGAAGGTTTTCGAAAAAACCGGACGAACATTAACCTTAGCGGGTGATCTCGATTGGACCATATGGCCCAAAATTAAACTCAAAGCAGGACCACTCGCGTTGAGTAACGTACCTGGTTTTGGCAATGAGCCGTTTTTAGCCGCTGATGAATTCCAAATTGCCATTGCGACCTTGCCGTTATTAAAAAAACAAGTCGAGATGGACACGGTGAAACTTTACGGTGCACGCATCAATCTCGCTTCTAATGCTGACGGGGTAACTAATTGGGGGGATCTAACTGGGGATGAAGTGCAAGAGGGAAAGAGCACCGAAAGTATTGGCGCAATCGCACTAGGAGGCGTCGATATTCAAGACGCAACTATTACGTGGCGCGAAGCTGTGAGCGAAAAAACTCTCGAAATCACCAAGCTTAACGTTAGTACCGGGCCCCTCATGTTTGGTGACCCCATCGCTTTCAATGCGTCCTTAGCGGCCACCGCCAATCAGCCTAAGATTGACAGTGAATTATCTCTAATTGGGACAGTTTCCTACGACTTGAAAGACGAGAAATATCACATCGAACCACTAAGTCTCGATGTAGAAATGCGCGGCAAAAATTTGCAAAACGGCAAGGCGAAACTCACGACCACCGCTATTGTTAACATCGATCTGGAAGCTGGTATCGCGAAGATCAGTAAGCTCTCTCTCAATGGCCTAGGCGTAGAGCTCAATGGGTATTTGGAAGCCATCGACATAGAGTCCGAAGCACCAGGCGCTCGTGGAGCGATAAACCTTAAAGGAAATGATTTAGCGCTCGTCTTCAACGCTCTAGAACTACCAGTCGCAAAACAAATCAATAAACTAAAAGATCGCGTCTTCAACTTCACCACAGAATTCGACGCGGATATGCAAAGCGGCAGCGTTAGCGTTCCCACACTAAAAGGCACTGTGTTAGGAGCAAACATAAACGCCTCATTGGAGGCTGAACGTGTAGCGTCAGATAAACCAAACGCCAAGGGGGAACTGTCGGCACAAGGTCCAGACCTACCCTCGCTGCTTGCGGTTATTGGGCAACTTCAAGGAATGGAACCGAGGACTTTAGACGATTTACACAAAATCCTTGGTACCGCAAAAAGTCGTGGATTCGCTCTTCAAACTAGCTTCGATGCAGATATGAGGTTAGGGCAAATTAATTTACCAACATTTGAGGCGCATTTACTCGGAAACAGAATATCAGGGAGCGTGACTTCGACCGAGACGGGAGATGATAAACCATCGTTGACTGGCAATGTGAGCGCGTCGGGACCTGATTTACCATCCTTGCTGGCCATTGCCGCAACTTTCCAGGGCGCTAAAAGTGGCCTCCATGACATATCAAAATCACTGTCTAGCAGCCCGGATAAGGCCTTCAGTTTAAACAGCAGCTTCGCAACTGACCTCGATAAGGGCAACATTGATCTGCCCAAGCTATCAGCCATAGGCCTTGGCTTCGTCATCGATGGCAAGCTGAGACGACGAATTATAAGTGGCGGCAAAGACAACATTGACGGTCATTTATCGGTTAAGGGGGAAAAAGTTAGCCCTTTATTCGAGGCGCTAGGCCAAAAAGATCTAGCCACCTCGATCGATGGACTCAATCTGGACGCAGGCATTAACGGAACCATGACCAACTTAACCGTCAGCCCACTAACCCTATTAGCAACGGTCAGTGATGCAAATCGAAGCAATCCGGTTGACCTAACGTTAACCGCGGGCGCGGCAAATATAAATCTGGAAAAAGAAACCTTGGCCGTGAGCGATCTGTCTTTAGCAGGACTCGGAATGACCGTAGGGGTAAATATCAATGCTAGCAAAATAAAAACCGAACCAACGATTACGGGTAAGATAAATATACCGGTATTCAACCTGAGGCATGTACTTAATACGCTCAGCCAAGAAATACCACCGATGGCAGATCCAACAACGCTAACCGAATTCGCGTTAAATACGGAGTTTTCTGGCACAAGCAAAAGCCTTGCTCTAAGTAACCTAGACATAGCTCTAGATCAATCGATCTTAAGGGGGGACTTCACGATAGCTGACTATGAAGCTGCCGACATACGCTTCGCCCTTGGAATTGATCAAGTCAACGCTGATGCTTACATGACACCGATGAAAAAAGGAAACGTACGGCCAATCACTCCAGAGGCGGCCGCAGTAGGTGCAACCCAGTTACCGATCGAGACTCTACGGAGGATGAAAATCGCAGGGGATCTTATCGTCGGAAGTTTACAGATCTCCGGCGCAAAATTGCGGGACGCTAAACTTAGTATCAATGCCGCGGATGGCAGCATTAGGATCAACCCCCTGGCAGCGTCTTTGTACGACGGTAATTACAATGGTGTGATCGACCTCGATGCAACGACTAACGTACCACGGCTCACCATTGACACAAAATTGACTGGAATCAATGTTGAACCGCTACTATTCGATCTTACCGGAAACCGCTCGATCTCTGGTACCGCTAACCTCAGCACAAATCTTGCTGCAACCGGAAACGACTCTAATGCCCTCAAGAGAAGTCTCTCAGGCCCGCTAAACTTCCTAATTGAAAATGGTGTGTATCGTGGAATCGACGTCGCCACGATACTCGCACAAATTGAGGTGATGGTCGAAAATAAACGCCCTGGGGTTATACAAAAAGGCGGAGAGACAAAGTTTCAAACCCTCGCCGGTACGATAAACTTTCAAAACGGTGTCGGTGCGAACAACGATCTCCTTTTGGATGGGTCGGGGTTCAAAGTCACCGGCAACGGGATTGTCGCCAACCTACATAATGACACGATGAAATATGACGCTCTCGTATCAGTAGACTCTGGCAGGTCACAGCAGGGTGAAAGCACCTATAACCTCGGTGGCTACAGTGTCCCAATCAAGTGTCGAGGCAAATTCGCTGCTGACACATGTAAACCCGACATCGGTGATATTGTCGCAGAAATCGCCAAATCGACGGTGACCAAGGAGATTGGCCGAAAACTCGAGGATGTACTTGGCGGCGGCGCTGGCAAGGCATTAAAAAAACTATTTAGATTCTGATAAATCGCTAACCGATCTTGTTCGGTTACTTTCCAATCCCAAGGATCAGCCGAAATAACACCGGTAAAAGAAGCGAGAACATCAAACATTATGACGAAATGCGATTCAAGTGGCGCATGAGGATGCACCATTGTATCTCGGTATACCGATCATCCGCCTACTTTTATCTAAGCACGCATTTATGAGCGCAGTTCCCGAGCCTAGCGTCAAGTTTGAAAGTGAGGCGAAATGTGTCCTACCTGAGTGAGCGGGTACTAAAGTGGTTCGATCAACATGGCCGGCATGACCTGCCGTGGCAGTGCAACCCAAGCCCCTACCGCGTTTGGGTATCCGAAATTATGTTACAGCAAACCCAAGTTACAACTGTAATTCCGTTCTTCAAGCGATTCATACAGCACTTTGAATCGGTCGACACACTTGCAAATGCCGAAATCGACGAAGTTCTACACCAGTGGTCAGGGCTTGGCTACTACGCACGGGGACGTAATCTGCATCGCGCAGCAAATGTCATCGTTAGTGAATATGCCGGGCAGTTTCCGAACTCAATCGAAGATCTGATTAAGCTACCCGGGGTTGGCCGATCAACGGCTGGGGCAATTCTAGCTCTTGCCTACGGCCAGCGATATCCAATACTAGATGGTAACGTCAAACGTGTCCTTGCCCGCTACCATGAAGTCTATGGTTGGCCCGGAAACTCTGATGTGCTTCGGCAATTATGGTCGCATGCTGAATACCACACACCTCACAAAAGGATCGCAGACTATACGCAAGCGATAATGGATCTCGGAGCGACACTATGCGTACGTAGCAAACCTAGTTGTAACATTTGTCCGCTTCAAAACAGCTGCGGCGCCTATGCGGCACAAAGTCAAGCTCAACTTCCCAGCCGGAGGAAACGTAATCCTTTACCCATCAAGAACATCTACTTTCTTATTGCCCGTGCAGAAAACGGGTCTACCTTGCTATACAAGCGCCCACCGCATGGAATCTGGGGAGGATTGTGGAGTTTTCCCGAAATCAACGCTAATAAAAACGTGGAATCTTGGTGCCAAGATCACAATCTCCGTCAGGTAGGAGAACTATTGCAACATCCGGTTTTAACCCATACTTTCACCCACTTTCGATTGGCAATAACACCTTTGGAATGCGTCGTTGTTGAAGACGAGCGCTCGGTAATGGATCCGGATCGATGGCTTTGGTATAACATTGACAATCCCGCACGCATTGGTTTGTCGAAACCCGTCCAACAACTGCTGCGGATATGCTCTAATTAAGGTTTTCAAAGGAAATTAACGTGAGTCGTTTCGTCAATTGCATCAAACTCGGCCGGGAGGCAGAAGGCTTGCCAGCCCCCCCGTACCCTGGTGACCTCGGGTTAAGGATATTTGAAAACGTATCAAGGGAAGCCTGGCAACAATGGTTGCAACATCAGACGATGTTACTTAATGAATATCGGCTTACGCCCATAGAACCGAAAGATCGTAAGTTTTTAGAGGGTGAAATGGAGAAATTCTTTTTCGGAGAAGGCTCCAAAATTCCTGACGAATTTGTTACGCCGGAGTAAGTTTCGACGGTGTCCACCTGCCGACATCAAAATACTGCGAAACGCTAAGTTGAATTGCTAAGCGAAGATCGCGAGATACGCCCCCCAGGCGATCAACGCTATTCCAGGCATCCATGATACCCAGGGTCCTGAGGGAAGAACACGCTCCGCTAATATAAACATGCTCAACAACGCCATCGTGACCACGCTCATAGCACCACCAACGAACATTAGTAGCATCAACATCCAGCAGCAACCGATACAAAATAAACCATGTTGCAACCCCATGCGGATAGCACCAAGTCGGCCAGCACGCCAGTTCGCCAGAAAAAACCCGATTGGACTGCGGCACCTACTAAGGCAGGCCTCCTTCATCGGGGTCAATTGATAGGCGCCCGCCAGCATTAATATA
>DPMX01000200.1:0-300 GCA_003540955.1 Gammaproteobacteria bacterium | reverse complement strand
CCCGCCAGCATTAATATACTTGCAGCTAAGAAAGGCCGAACCGAAAGTAGATCGCCGTGCAATTGCCCAACCCCGTGTAATGACCATTGCAATGTTGCCGCTACAACAGAGAACATGCACCATGCCAATAGGTAGCCGCCCGCAAATAAGACAGCATCTAATTCTGTGCTTGGCCCGCGATCGAGCTGGCAGAACACGATCACCATAGGCATCACGGCCGGAACCATCATTGCGAACATCATCACTATCCACATGGCTGTAGTGGCGGCAAGGTAAGGTATAGACTCATTTGGCTCCATC
>DPMX01000148.1 GCA_003540955.1 Gammaproteobacteria bacterium | reverse complement strand
TGTCAACAGGAGATTTATGAAAACAGTGGGTGATGGTGCTTTTCGCCGGGAAGATTTACATGATCTAGTAGGGCAAGAATTTGAGCAGACCTACATTGATTACGAAGCGAAAGCCTCTCGCGGAGAGATAAAAAACGCGAAGACCATTCGGGCCGTCGACCACTGGCGAAAGATGCTAGGCATGCTATATGAGACAGGGCATCCGTGGGTAACATTTAAGGATCCATGCAACCTTCGGTCGCCTCAACAACACGTCGGAACGGTACATAGCTCGAACCTATGTACAGAAATAACACTTAATACATCTCCGGGCCACGAAATCGCCGTGTGTAATCTAGGCTCAATCAATCTTGTGCAACATGTCACTGAAAATGGCATTGATATGGAGAAACTCGATCGCACAATCGAGATCGCGATGCGAATGCTCGATAACGTTATAGATTACAACTACTACAGCGTATCGACTGCTCGCGCATCTAATTTACATCACCGCCCGGTAGGTATGGGCATAATGGGGTTCCAAGACAGTCTCTACAAAATGAATACGCCTTACAGCTCTAATGAGGCAGTTGAATTTGCTGATCGGTCAATGGAAGCAGTAAGTTATTTTGCGATCCAAGCGTCGAGCAGACTAGCAGAAGAACGAGGAACGTATGCAAGTTTCAAGGGCTCTCTGTGGAGTCAAGGGATTCTTCCGATAGATTCGATCTCATTACTTGAGCAGGGTCGCGGCGGCTACCTGGATATGGACCGATCCACAACCCTCGATTGGGATTCACTACGAGAACGAGTCGTCAAGGTAGGAATGCGCAACTCCAACTGCATGGCGATCGCACCGACAGCTACAATTTCCAATATCTGCGGCGTCAGTCAATCGATTGAGCCCACCTACCAAAACTTATTCGTCAAATCCAATCTTTCAGGCGATTTTACCGTTATCAATATGGCGCTGGTTGAAAAACTGAAAGAACTTGGTTTATGGGACGAAGTGATGGTGAATGATCTGAAATATTACGATGGCAGTATCTCTAACATTGATCGCTTGCCAATTGAAATTAAACAACTCTTTGCGACGGCTTTCGAAATCGATCCAAGATGGTTGGTAGAAGCGGGATCAAGACGTCAAAAATGGATCGACCAAGCTCAGTCGCTAAATTTATATTTATCAGAGCCCAACGGATCCAAACTGGACAATCTATATAAATTAGCATGGGTACGCGGATTAAAAACAACATATTACTTGCGCACACTAGGCGCAACGCACGTAGAGAAGAGCACACTCGCAGACGGTAAATTGAACGCGGTGAAAGATAACAACGAAACGGATATCGAAACCACAGTATGTTCGATATTAGATCCGGATTGCGAAGCATGTCAGTAAGGCAAAGGTCTGAAACCAATTATAACGAGGAATTCTAGATGCTGAATTGGGAAGATCCAGTTAAACAGTTTAAGTCTTCTGATGGGAGGCAACGCGATATAGCGATTCTCACACCGGAAGCACTAGCGGCAGTCGAGCGAGCAGAGGAAAAGGAAGCTACACCACATCTCGTGGAGGTAGCAGCACCTCCGCACCCCGGTGTTGAAGCAGCAATACCTGAAAAATCAATTGGCGTAACTGGCTTGGAACAAGTCGAATTTGGGGCACAACGACTGGCCGTCGATGACAAGCAAATGATCAACTGTCGGGCTGACGTGAACCAACTGGTACCGTTTAAATACAAATGGGCGTGGCAAAAATATTTGGATGGGTGTGCCAACCACTGGATGCCACAAGAAATTAACATGAACGCAGATATCCAACTATGGAAAAGCGTTGATGGGTTAACGGAAGACGAAAGAACAGTCGTGAAACGCAATCTCGGCTTTTTCTCTACCGCGGACTCGCTGGTAGCTAATAATTTAGTACTTGCTGTATATAGGCATATCACCAATCCTGAATGCCGCCAGTATTTGCTGCGCCAAGCCTTCGAAGAGGCATTACACACCCATGCATATCAGTATTGTGTTGAAAGCCTCGGTCTCGATGAAGCAGAAGTCTTCAATATGTACAGGGAACTTCCAGTTATCCATAAAAAAGCACAATGGGCCATGCGCTTTACTGACAGCCTTGGCGATCCGGACTTCCACACAGGGACCGAGGCCGCAAACCAACGCCTGCTGAGAGACCTCATCGCCTTCTATGTGGTATTCGAGGGAATATTTTTCTATGTTGGCTTCGTACAGATCCTTTCAATGGGGCGGCGCAACAAAATGACCGGTGTCGCGGAGCAGTTCCAATATATTTTACGGGACGAGTCGATGCATATGAATTTTGGCATTGATGTCATTAACCAAATCAAATTAGAAAATCCAGAAATCTGGACCAGCTCATTCCAGTCGGAAATGAGTCAATTGATTAAAGAAGCAGTAGATCTCGAAATTGAATACGCACATGACACTATGCCTAGAGGTGTCTTAGGACTAAATGCGACGATGTTCGAAGAATACTTACATTTTATAGCGAATCGACGTTGTTCACAGATTGGTCTGCCCGAGCAAGTACCCGGAGCAACAAATCCATTCCCGTGGATGAGCGAAATCATCGATTTAAAAAAAGAAAAAAACTTTTTCGAGACTCGGGTAACAGAATATCAAACTGGCGGCGCGCTTAGCTGGGACTAATTGGGCATTAGACCAGACCTCCTCGCATGGAGCTAAGACACGCTGCATTGGTTGGTGCCTGGTAACACCAGGCACCAGCCTTTTTTTAAAACCACGTTCACAGAGCGCGCAGTTTAATAGAAGTTTGACTTTCTCAACTAGTCAGAATATTAAATTTTACCAACATACTCCTCAGTGCCCTGACTGCCGAGTACCAAATCTGCTAGTACATTTGCGTGAGAACTTTCTAGCCACCATCCAGGCCTATCGATAGAGGCCCGAAGGATTGGGAAATAAGCGTCAATAAATTGGCTCTCCGATAAAGAGCTAAGAGGATCGTGACGACTCCGAGGGGATGCAGACTTGACTAGCAGCAGTCGGGAATCACAAAGCTCACCGCACAACCATAGACTCAAACTATCCGATGTAACACGCCAATCTTTCGGTAAAGGCGATCTATCCAAATGCAGATCACAAGGATCCCAGACACAAATACCGCCAATCGATGCTTGCGCTTTAATACTCGACACACTCATTAACGCTGTCGTACACAGCGGTTTACATAACGCGACTAAAGCCAGACCAAACTGCCGCATCCCCAGTAATGCCATATAGTGAGCGACGACATCATCAACTTTTAATTTACTTTGCGCGTTACGAACCGCGTCAGCAAATGGTCCCCCGCCGGGTACGATAACGACACGCGCCGTTCGACTGATTGCAGCGATCGCCGCCAACCACTCGCCTAGGTACGGGGAGCCAATGAGGCTACCACCGAGTTTAATGACCCAAATGTTGTGCTTCAGCATGGGAAAAAACATCCAGCATCGCAGCAGCCTTATCGAGGCTTTCACGATATTCCTCATCAAGTTCAGAATCAGCAACGATTCCACCACCAGCCCAGCAGTACATTTTCCCTGCACAATGCACTAGCGTTCGGATTGCAATACTCGTATCCATTTTCCCATCACACGACAAATATCCGATAGAACCGCAATAGACGGTCCGCCGAAACGTCTCGAGTTCTTCGATTATTTCCATAGCCCTAAGTTTTGGAGCACCGGTTATCGAACCACCTGGAAAACAACCTCGGAGGAGATCAGTCACCTCTAATTCATCGGCCAGATGACCTCGAATCGTGCTCACGAGATGATGCACGGTTGTGTAGCTTTCAACCGCAAACAACTGAGGCACATCTATACTACCTACTACACAGCTTTTACCAAGATCATTACGCAATAAATCGACGATCATGATGTTCTCTGCCCGGTCCTTCTCGCTCTCGGCTAGCTCTTCAGCTAGCCGTCGGTCCTCTTCTGGGTCGCGCGCACGCCGGCGTGTCCCTTTGATAGGTTTGGATTCAACCACGCGATCCGCTACCCGCAGAAATCTTTCCGGTGACGAGCTCAAAATAGCTCCCCCCGGAATCGAGAGATAACTTGAGTACGGTGCAGGATTTAGGTTACGCAGTCGCTGATAAGCGTCCCACGCGTTACCGGAAACATCTGCTGAGAAGCGTTGGGCGAAATTCACCTGGTAACAATCACCTTCAACAATATATTTTTTTATCTGCTTAAATGCAGCCGCGTATTCAGAAAATGAAATCTCTGGCTTTACCTTCGAGATCGCCTGAAACGAAGTCCCGTAGGCTGGTGGGGTCAGGGGTGACCTCGCAGTTAAAATTCTCTCCCAAGAGTCCAAATCCTGTACGCAATCGTCCGCAGCCACCAACCAAGCGCGCTTGCATTGATGATCGAATACCGCCGCCCAATCATAAATTCCAACTGCCATGTCAGGAATATTAATATCCTGAATAGTTGAATCCGGAAGTATCTCAACCCTGCGCCCAAGATCGTAACCGAAATAACCAATCGCACCACCGATAAAAGGTAACTCATGAGTCTCGCAGCGATGTTCAGCAAGCGTCTCTTTGATAAGCATAAACGGATCCGCCGTACTATTTACCTCTGACTCGCTACTAACGATTTGCGTATTGTTACCGCGTGTTGTCAAGGTAACTCGAGGTTCCGCGGTTATGACATCATAACGTCCGCCAATTGCACGACCGACACAGCTATCTAGAAAAACAAACCATGGGCGATTAGCCACTGTTGCTAGACGGACCGCGGTTTCCGCAACGTACTCGATCGGAATCACTTTCGGCCCGCGTGTCACCCGCGTGTCCGCCAGAGTTTTGTGAGTGCTGCGGCCGGCGCACAAGTCATTACCGCCGTCTCCAGCTTTGGCTGGACGTCAAATAGAGAAGCATAATCCACACAGGAGATTTCATTGAATCGTGCAAGTTTATGCGCGACAAAGGCGCCTACTCCTGCCGCCACGATCGTCTCATAATTAGGCCCAGGACGACTTTGCAGAGAGAGTACAGCTCGTTGCAGCAAATCAAACTGCCGGTAGGCAAAATAATTCGCGAGACTGCGTATTGAATTGGCGTCTTCGCTCAAATCCCGACCCAACACCCTACAAAGTCGACGCGCGCTCGCCGCAATTGTCTTGGGCCCTCCATCCGCGGTCTCGTGCAAATCTGCGCACTCTCGCAATTCACCCAGGATTCTGTATATATCTGCGGTGTTAGCAAAGTGTTCCGCGGCAACTCTCTGCCACACACCAGCCATAGGAACGAACTGAGATAAAGCCATAACAGGTGTTCGAACTACACCGCTATATATTAGTTCATTGTTACTCAGTCGACTTGCATCATCGATACCAAGCACTTCAGGCGCCCCACTTAATATCGGAACAAGATCCGTCGTCGTACTACCAACATCGATTAACAATGCGTTTTCGTAACTACTAGCTACGGTCTCTGCAGTCGCACGCCAATTGGCGGAACCTATTTGCTCCGCACCTAAAGTTAGTGCTTGTTCGATCGTGCGCCATCCAAGCCCACCTGCATAGACCCGCGTTTTATTGGGATCCAATACCTGAGTAACGACAGCAAGAATCTCCCCCACGCCCTCGGTTCGGGACTCGAAATTATCGCACAACTCCCCTGTCATCGTGATCACATGCTGCGTGCTTGGCGTTAAATTTGTACTTAAGGCATCTAGCATCGCACGACGTAGGTGCTCCGTGCCGCGCCACAATGGGCAAGCAATCTGGCGAGCGTTGAGGACTCGCCCCGTCGCGTCGACTGAAACTAGTTTAAGGTGAGCCCCACCGATATCCCACCCGCACACTGAAATTTGAGTCATAGATTTGCTCTATAGAAAGGTTAATACAGCCGGTTAGTTAGGCGCGCTAACGATCGACTTGACGGGAATCTCGGATCACATCAAAACCGAACCCGCAATTTGGGATTCCAACGTCTTCGCCTTGTATAGCAGACCGCAACATATTTGAGTATGTCAACACCAATACGGTAACATTCACTTATCCATATGCACGTCATCCCCGTCCTCGATTTAGCAGATTCAGTTGTCGTCCTGGCAAAGGGTGGACGGCGCGAGGACTATCGCCCCATCGACACGCCGTTGTGCCCCGACCCAACACCGCTGCTAGTTGTCGAATCGATGCTAAAACTCTTCCCTTTCGATAAGTTTTACATAGCGGATCTCGACTCGATAGAAGGTAAATCCTCGAATGCAAATTCAATCGTCTCCCTTGCACACAGTTACCCTGCTATCGA
>DPMX01000268.1:9047-11682 GCA_003540955.1 Gammaproteobacteria bacterium | reverse complement strand
ATAATCAGCCCGGATCGCGACTATTGTCCCTCCATCTTCATGGGGGTGGCTTCCAGACATGTTGACACCGACCTGCGCAAATAAGCGCCGATGACGCTCTGCAGGATCTAGACTCCACAGTCTGACGTCGCACTCGCCAACAATCAGCAACCGTGTTTTTTTATTTTGGGGATCAAGGGGGGACTCTGATCTGCTGCTCTTATACACTCGAATTTCTCAATACATCCGTTAGCCGTTGAATTTAGCTGCATAGCTAGATAAACACAGGATCCAGCGCGCATGCTAGTTTGATGCGATACTTACTCTAATATACTAAAGCGATCGTAGCGCGGATCATCTGTGTTGATTATAGACCGATACATTATTAGAGAAGTACTCAAACCATTATTGGCTATTTCCGGGGTACTGATAGTTCTATTTATCGGATACAGTTCCGGTCGCTATCTGTCATACGCCGTCGATGGTCTACTCCAGCTCGATACGCTAGTGTCGTTCATATTAATCAAGATGGTGATCGCGCTGGAGGTTTTGCTGCCGATCGCATTATATTTGTCGATTGTTCTGGGACTTGGTCGGCTTGAGAGTCACTCCGAAATTGTCGTCGTGCGCGCGAGCGGTATCGGGAATGCGCGAGTGATGAGGGTCGTGCTTGGTATTTCTTGCTTGTTGGCAGTGATCGTAGCGTGTTTATCGATATATGGGCGGCCGCTTGCGTATGAGAAAAGTTACTGGCTAAAGGCACAAGCGGAAGCAGAGATAGAGCTTGATAAGCTCGAGAGCTCAAATTTTTATGATAGTGAGCGCCGTGATCGTACGATTTTTGTGGAGGAGGTTGACAAAAAAACGGGGAGTTTAAACCGTATTTTCATTCGAGGTGAACGCAATGGAATAATTCATGTCATCTATGCCCGGTCCGGCCGGCAGGACTTCGATGAGGAAAATGGACAACGGTTGTTAGTTTTGTCTGACGCTCACGTCTACTTTCTTGGCCCTGGGGGCTCGACCGATAAGGTAGTGGCGAAATTCAAGCAAATGAAACTGCGCCTAAATAATTCAGACTCGACGCCTGTTGGATATAAACGTAAGGCCGCTACTATCCTACATCTCGCTCGCTCGAACCAACCTTTGGACATAGCGGAATACCAGTGGCGCCTATCCACGCCTATTTCGACGGTGCTCCTAGCCGTTCTCGCTGTAATCGTAAGTCGGACAGCACCACGCAGGTCTTGGTATATAAAAATTATTGGTGCGGTCTTGGTTTATGTGATCTATTACAACCTGACGGCAATGGCAAAAGCTTGGGTTGAGGCCGAAGTAGTTGGCAAATTCCCCGGGATTTGGTGGGCTCAATTTATTTTGGTTGTTTTAATTGCCAGTCTAATTCTGTTTCCTAGGTGGAGTTTTCGGCCGGCTGCGAATAAAACATCGATCGGATCCGGTAAAGCGCTTTTCCATCGGTTGATCAGAAGCGCGCGAGTAAAATGAAGATCTTAGATCGGTATATTCAAGGGCATTTAACGAAAGGGTTTTTACTCGTACTGTTAGTTTTGGTCTCGATATTCAGTTTCTTAGAATTTGTCGAAGAGCTTGATAGTGTAAATTTAGGTAAGTACGATGTGATCGATGCGATTATCTTCGTAATTCTAACTATTCCTGAACGTACTTTGTGGTTGGTACCTGTCAGTGCTCTCTTGGGCTGTCTTATCGCGCTGAGCGTACTCGATCATAGTAACGAACTGTTAGTTATCCGTACTGCAGGTCTCCCGATTAGAAAGATTCGCCAGTCAATACTCAAGGCGACAAGCATATTGTTGTTGATAGTGGTTATATTCGCTCAGTTTATAAGCCCGAACTTGGGCGAACGCGCTTGGCGCGATCGAGCGCTGGCTATTGCAGGCGACATTGTCGTTCGAAAAGATAGCGGGACAAACTTTTGGTTCCGTGATGGCCGGCGATTTATCAGTATTCGCGATATGGTATTTGGGCGCATTCCCACTGGCATCGAGATTTATGAGTTTAATGAAGGTGGGGAATTGATGTTGTTTACCGAAGCACGTGAGGCGAAGCCCGAAAGCGATGGTCACTGGGTATTAAAAGACGTCACGCGAAAACGTTTTAAAGGTTTTGAGGTTGAGATGGAACAGTATCCCATCCTGAGATGGGATGCGTTTTTGAGCCCGGCACAAGGTGCAGTGATTCAACTCGATGTCGATACACTTGCACCCAGTGATCTTTATTTCTACGCGCGTGATCTCCGTTTACGAGGCCAGCGGGCCGATCGCTATGAGCTGGCCCTGTGGCGCAAGCTAAATGTGCCGTTTGCGACACTTGCGATGGTATTGTTGTCTATCCCATTTGTATTCGGCCCTCATGAGCGGGGAGGAGTTGGCCGACCAGTATTATTCGGTGCCAGTGTCGGCGTTCTGTTCTACGTGGGTGAACAAATATGTACACAAATCGGGTTGATCGCTGGTATAAAACCAGCATTAACGGCCACAGCGCCCGCGGCTTTCGTGTTAGTCATCGCCCTAATATTAATGCGGCGTGTATATTGACAATGGAAACCGAATTTTCCGAGTAATAGGCTAAACCATATATGGTTAAATTTTGTGCTGTGATTATGGCTGGTAGCCGC
>DPMX01000268.1:0-8721 GCA_003540955.1 Gammaproteobacteria bacterium | reverse complement strand
GGTGAGTTGGATCCGGTAGCTCGAGCGAGAGGCACGAGCCACAAGTGCCTCGTACCCGTCGTGGGCACCTCGATGCTCTCTAGAGTTATCGAGACGGTGACATCAAGTGAACAAATCAATCGAGTCGTGATTTGCGGTGAAGTATCTCTCCAGGATTTTCCGTCGGTAGGGACACGAATCAAGCGCTGCGGATTTGAGTTTTTAGAGGCAGCAGAATCGCCAGCTTCAAGTGCACGCCGTGCTTTTGATAAATTTAAAGATGAACTACCGTTATTGATCGTTACTGCGGATCACCCATTATTGGACCACGAAATGATCGACTATTTTTGCACCAATGCACGTGATCGAAGTGATGTTTTTGTTGGAGTAGCGCGGGCCGATTTAGTTTCTCGGAGCTATCCGCGATCAAACCGGACGCGATTGAGATTCTCAGAGGGCGACTATTGCGGTTGCAATATCTTCGCGCTTAAAACACGCAATGCCTGTTCCGCCGTGACGTTCTGGCAACGACTAGAGGCTGATCGAAAAAGTCCTTGGCGTTTGATCAGTATGTTGGGGATCGGTAGTTTACTGAGATATGTTTGCGGCAGGCTCGCGCTAACAGACGCTTTGGCGACATTCTCAAAAAAGCTCGGGCTTGAAGCTCGTGCAATTGAAATGCCCTTTGCAGAAGCAGCAATTGATGTTGACGATCTGGCAGACCTTGAGTTAGTTGAGTCGATAATCAGTGCCCGAGAGTTGGATCGGACTATCTGTGAATCCGAGAAGGGGAGAGGCTAAGTGCCCTTTGGTGGTTTCGTCGCTGGTCGCGAAGTTTGACCGATCTTACTGATTAATCGACAATACCAATCGTTGTCGATAATGCATAACGGTCGACGACGGCAATTTGTTCCGCTGTTGTGTCGTGCGCGCTAACGGGGGACCACTAATTAGCGACCCTATTTCCAGCCGACTACATACTCTATGACTACCGAATTTACTTACCTTGAGGGGCGTCCGATACATTTTTCCCGTGGTCGGGAGATCTTAAAAACGCATCCAGAGATTAGGGATTTAATGGATAAAAACCCGTGGACGGCGCTGTGGACCGTGATGCTGGTCACGACGCAATGGGTAACCGCAATCTTCGCCAACGATCTGGTCTGGTATTGGATCATTCCATTGGCGTATTTGCTCGGTGCGTTTCTGAACCACGCGTTGTACGTTGTTATTCATGAATGCACCCATAACCTAGTGCTGAAACATCCTCGGGCAAATAACTTAGTCGGTATTTTCTGCGATTTTGCCTTGGTCGTGCCTAGCGCGATGGCATTTCGTAAATACCATCTCATGCACCACAAGTTCCTTGGTCAGTACTTGCGTGATCCCGACATTGTTCGGCACGAAGAAGCTCGCCTAATTGGAAACTCGCCGGTGGGCAAAGCTGTGTGGTTGTTTATGTTTTCGGTGTCCCAGGCTTTGCGTCCGCTGCAGATTAAAGAAGTCCAGTTTTGGGATCGGTGGATTATTACTAATTTCGTGGCAGTTGTCCTAGTCGATATTTTGGTTTTTGTGTTGATTGGGCCTCAAGCTTTAGTGTACCTGGCGTTGTCAACTTTGTTTGCTCTCGGCCTACATCCCCTCGGGGGTCGTTGGATTCAAGAACATTACTTGACCGCCGCAGGGCAGGAGACCTATTCGTATTACGGTCCGCTTAACAAGACGTGCTTCAATATGGGCTACCATAATGAGCATCACGACTTCGCGACAATCCCGTGGAATAATCTACCAAAGGTCAAGCAACTGGCCCCTGAATATTATGACCACCTAAAGTCATACCAGTCATGGACGACCGTGCTGTTACATTATATTTTTGATCCCGAAATGTCTTCATACAGTCGAATTGTTCGGCCGGCGATAAACTCGGACGAATGCTCGCCGTTGTCAGATTAGTCTACTGTCTGGCGCTATGAAGATAGGAGTCCTTAGTAACCCCCTGAGTCGGCGCAATGTTAGCAATTTGAGCGAGATTCGGGAGTGCGCCAGGCAACTTGATAATGTCCTGCACATAGAACTCGCTGATTTTGGAGCACTAAAAAACGCCCTCAATGACTTTGCTGCGGCCGAAATACAGATTCTCGTAATTAATGCGGGCGATGGCACGGTGGGGGCTGTCTTAACAGAGATTTTCGAACTCGGCGGGTATCCTAATTATCCTAAATTGGCGATTTTACCGGGCGGAACATCTAACACGATTGCGGCAGACGTCGGTTTGAAGGGTGACCGCGTTAAGTCGCTGCGGCGATTAGTCGCGATATTAGAACGTGGCGAAGTTGAGCAGTACTGTGTGGTCCGGCGGCTTATTAGAGTGGACTATGATCCGACGCAGACTGCAGCAATTGGCTTGTTTTTCGGCACGGCGGGAATTTGCGATGCAATTAAGCTTAGGCGACGTTTGTTTCCGCAGAAGTGGATCCCCGATGTCGTGGCGGGTGCTTTGACGCTAGGGTATGTTTTAGGAGGTGTATTACTTTCTCGAAGTGAAGTGCTTAGTGGTCACATGATCGCGGTCGAACTCGACGCAGTATCAGAGTCTGAGAAAAGCTTCAGCATAATTGTTGTGACCACCTTGAACCAGATTTTCCTTGGAAGTTCCCCATTTTGGAGCACTGAAGGGGGGCCGTTAAAATTTACAAGCATTGGCTCCCCAGCCGTTGGCTTGGTGCGCAACGCATATCGACTTTTATATGGCAAAAATAAAGATTGCTTACCAGAGGTGACCTATAAAAGTGCTTCGGTTCATAAAATTCAACTGCGGATGAATTGCCCGTTCAATTTAGACGGTCAGTTTATGCAGCCGCCGCCTGAGGCTATCGTGACGCTGACAAGTCCGGGTAGCGCAAAGTTTGTCCGATGCTAAGCTATAACCTCTCCTGTTGCCCAATGTCTTGTCGGGTTTCCGATGGTTTTATTTGTTAACCGTTGGTTTTTAATTTTTTAACACTGAAGGATAGGTGGATGGAGCCAAAATTTTGGATTGAGAGATGGGAGGCAAACCGGATAGGATTTCACGAAGACGTATTTCATCCGATGCTTTGTAAATATTGGGACACACTATCCATAGATCTTTCTGTGCCAGTGTTCGTGCCCTTATGTGGAAAATCTAAAGATTTAGTTTGGCTTAGAAATCGCGGCCACGAGGTCGTCGGTGTTGAGCTAAGTGAGTTAGCGGCTCAGGCATTTTTTAAAGAAAATGATATATCTGTCGAACGACATCAAGATGGACCGTTTGTCTGCTTACGGGGTGCAGGCTACACGTTTTTTATCGGAAATTTTTTCGATCTAACCCCAGAGTTTATTGACCCGATTGCTGCTGTATACGATCGCGCAGCACTGATCGCACTACCGTCGGAAATGCGACGAAATTATGTCCGGCATCTAAAAACCTTATGCACAGCGGAGGCGATTGGCCTACTAATTACCATTTCTTATCAATTCGACGAGGTATCTCCGCCGCCGTTTGTAGTCGATCCCGAGGAGGTGAAATCTCTTTATAATCCATGGTGTAAATTAGATCTTCTCGGCACTAGTGAAGCCAAAGTTAAGGGTGCAATAGGGTGTGAATTGAGTTATCGACTGCGGGTTCGCTAGATTGTGGGGATCTCCTAAAAAAAGAAGCCCCTCCTCAGCGTGTGAGATGAACTGTAGGTCAACGGCAGTCCAGTTTAGGGTCTCTATGGAGTAACTTTGTCGAGTAGGTGCCAGTATAGAAAATTACCCAAATACGCCGAATAGTTCGGCGAATGCCTGCAACTGCCCGCCGCGCGTCGAACTGGGTACTAGGATTGGTGTTTTAATTCCCGCCGCTTTCCATTTTTCGACCTCATCGCGTACTCGCCTTGGCGAACCAGCGATTGTGGTGTCATCTAGCCAGCGATCGGACAAACACTCTGCCACACCCTCTATATTGTCGGCCGAGATGCAAGCTTCGACGTTTGCCATCTCTCGGGCGTAACCGGCCGCCTTCCAGTAGTTGCGGTAGTTTGGAAGCAGCGCGTAGCGGCTGAGCGTTTTGCGGTTGACAGCGCGCGCAGCGGCGAGATTTTCATCAATGCAGGTTGGGATCATATTTGCTATAAAAAAGTTTGAATTTTCCATCGTTCTATGCGGGATTGTTGCGAGAGAATTTGTCATATGTGAGCGCACTCCGTTCGCAAATACTATGCCGTCAGATATCTCGGCCGCTAATCGAACCATTTTGTCTCTCAATGTGCCCAAGATAATAGGTGGTAAATCGCCAACACGTGGTACGGCTTTAACGTTTGCGACGAAGTCTCGCGTATCAGCTAGTGGTTTATCATTCCGGAGCCCGCGTGGTGAAAGAGCCGGCTCGTGCGATACGCCAACCCCAAAGCGAAATCTGCCGGCGGATATCTCATGGATAAAGGATATTGTTGCTGCATATTCTTCGACCGAGCGGAAGTAGATTGGAGCAATTGCGGTCCCGAATTCAATACGTTCGGTTGTCAAAGCAATGGCTTCACAGAGTGCGAGGCCGTCGCCGATACTTGGACAGTAGATACCGTGATATCCTCTAGTCTCTATCTCTTTTATCAGTTCTAAGATGGCTTTGCGTTTGCCGGGCACCGCCGCCAAACTTACAGCAGGCTTGTCATTAAGCATAATTTGATTCCGGTTGTGTAGGTTAGTGCCTTATTTTGGTTGTGAATATTTTATTATCAAGTGATCAGTCTGCAGACTCAGTGCGCGTGCCGCGAAA
The DNA here is from genome assembly GCA_003540955.1 of Gammaproteobacteria bacterium. Lineage (GTDB taxonomy): Bacteria > Pseudomonadota > Gammaproteobacteria > UBA11873. The sequence goes on along the minus strand of DPMX01000268.1, from coordinate 3,962 downwards.
TGCTTTTTGGTCGAGGGGAGCGATTATCCCTCGGACAACGAGTACTAGCCGGAGAAGGAGATTGTAGGGCTTCCTATAATCGATTGGCGACGCGAGGGAGCGGGGCTCCCTATGGGGAACTTCAATGTTCCATCAGGCGGCTGATAATGGCACGCAAATTTTAGTAACAGCATTATACTATTGTTTTTTTTGGACTACGTTAGGGTTCTGTGGCGAGGTTTTGCTTTGAAACTCAATCTTCATCTCGTCGGCAAGGGGGCGACTTGTGAATCGACACCGTATAGCAGTTATTCCGGGTGACGGGATCGGTAAGGAGGTGATGCCGGAGGGAATTCGTGTTCTAGAAAGGGTCGCCGAGAGTTTCGATATTGTACTCGAATGGGATTGGTTTGATTTCTCCAGTTGTGACTATTACGCAGTCCACGGAAAAATGTTACCGGATGACTGGTTTCAGATATTGCAGGCATATGATTCCATTTTTTTTGGTGCGGTTGGATGGCCCGCAACTGTACCGGATCATGTGTCACTTTGGGGATCGCTACTGTTATTTCGGCAAGCGTTCGATCAGTATGTCAATCTCCGTCCAGTGCGCCTACTTCCTGGTATCAAAAGTCCCCTGGCGGACCGTAGACCGGGCGAGATTGATTTTTTGGTCGTACGTGAAAATACGGAAGGGGAATACACGAACGTTGGGGGTCGGCTTTTCGAGGGGACGGAACGGGAAGTCGTCATCCAAGAGTCGGTGATGTCAAGGATAGGAGTTGATCGCATATTAAAGTATGCCTTCGAAATCGCAAACGCACGTCCTGGTCAGCACTTAACTTCGGCGACAAAGTCCAATGGCCTTTCCATCAGCATGCCGTATTGGGATGAACGAGTTGCGGAAATGTCTCAAAACTACCCGAACGTAAAAGTAGACAAGTATCACATTGATATATTGAGCGCGAATTTTGTTTTGCATCCCGACTGGTTTGACGTGGTGGTCGCGAGCAACCTGTTTGGTGACATCTTGTCGGATCTTGGTCCCGCTTGTACTGGTACCATTGGGGTGGCGCCGTCGGCCAATATCAATCCGGAGCGAGAATTTCCTAGTTTGTTTGAACCGGTGCATGGCTCGGCTCCAGATATCGCGGGGCAAGGGGTGGCCAACCCAATAGCTCAAATCTGGTGCGGCGCGATGATGTTGGAGCATCTTGGCTACTCTCTAGCTGCCACCGCTATCGTAACGGCAATAGAGCAAGTCCTCAGTGCCGGGCCTCTAAATGCACCATTGACCCCAGACATTGGGGGTTGTGCGAACACTAGTGAACTTGGGAGGGCGATAGCCGACGCTATTTTGTAAATGGCAGTCATGTGGTTGCTACTGCGGCTTTTATTATGCCGTGTTCGATATTTTGTCGACCAATGGCTGATTTCAGATCAAAATGATTGCTCGCTATGACGAGGCGAAATACTCCTACGAAAAATTGGGCATTCAGCATGGACTTAAAGTTAGGTTGGAGGGATACTTGTACCCGTTACCATATTTAAGAAGGAGGTGATCCAAATGTCTAGTGAGATGTTATCGATATCTAATCAGCCTTTGGATCTTAAACAGATTATGGAAGAAATCCGGAACTCTGCATGAGATACTAGGATCGGGTGACCGATCTAGAGGTTGAAGAGATTCAGTCTCACGGAGGGCCGCTTCATCGCGGCCCTTCTTAATTTCAGGTAAAGCATGACTGCTAGATTTCGAAGTATTTCTGCAAATCAAAATGCCGACAACAAACATAGAAGGAATTATTGTTAGCTACGACCATTATCGGCCGACGGAAGATAATGGGGGTCAGCGAATTATGTACATCCATGGTACAGGCTGTAATGCGAAAGTATTTTCTGGACATATTCAAGCGATTTCGGAACAACACGAAGCGGTAGCGATAGATCTACCAGGTCACGGTGAGTCCGAAGGGAATGGCTTTCGTAGTGCTGCTGACTATGCGTTTTTCGTTGGTGCCTTGATTGAGCATTTAGAATGGGAGTCGTGTATTGTCGCTGGACATTCGCTTGGCGGCGGTATAGCGCTTTCGCTTGCCCTCTACTTTGGAGATCTCGTAGCCGGCTTAATGCTGATCGACACAGGTGCGCGCCTTCGCGTTAACCGAAAAGTATTAGATCTGGCGCGAAAAGCTGCAGAAACTGGTGGCGTCAATACCCAACAAGACTCGCGTTTTGGCTATGCCGATAGCACTCCCCAACACGTTGTGGAAGGGGTCACTGCGGTGACTTCTGGTTGCGATTCGCGTGTTGTTTACAAAGATTGGATCGCCGATGACAGCTTCGATTGTATGAGCCGGCTGGGGCAGATTACAGTGCCTTCGCTGGTGATCTGCGGAGAGCAGGATCCATTAACGCCATTGAAATATCATGAATATCTGCGTGATAGATTGCCGCATTGTGATCTGGCGACTATTGAACATGCTGGACATTGGCCTTTCGTAGAAAACCCCAGTGCCTTTAACGAGGCTGTCATCAATTTTCTTTCGGAGCAAGCCTAACCGTCTTCGTCGCCTGTACGCCAATTATCCGCTGTTGTGCCGCGGGTGTTATCCGCTCGAGTTTTATTCTCATCCTTTGATGGGGTTTGACTATCTAGAAAGGACTCAATGATTGGGATCAAACACTCTTTGTAAGGCCACATGATACCGAGTTCGGCTTCGAATTCGGTTCGTTCTTGGCGATCTCTGCCGGAGTAAATACCGACAAAGTCTAGTGGGTTGGAATTCAAGCCATTGGTACCATCGCGTTCAGGTGACTTCCGTCGACGTTTTATCATCACTGGGGACCCTGACATACCGGTTTTGGTTTTACCGTCAACGTAGATTCGCGGTTGAGAGTCAAAAACACTTGGCTCGGAGGCGATAGTCCCACTCTTATATATGGGAAGGCTGTTTGGGGTGATGGTTGCACTTAACGGATAACCAGTCACAAAGGCTTGATCCATCACCGAGAGCTGCGTGTCGCGGGATAATTCTACTGCGAGATCGATGCGGTAAATTTTGCTGCAATCAGGGATCAGTCTATCAACTTCGATTGCAATCACGTCTACATCGCAGCCAAATAGAGGGTGTTCAAGCCAAATAGGCGAACCGGAGTGATCGACTAGGGAGATATTGAAGGTCGTTGATGATGATGGCGTCTCGATCGAAGAGATCGATTTAGAGACGTGGGTGTGCACCTTCAATGCGCCTGGTAGTGCTTGTGATCGATGAAGAGGTTGTTTGGTTTGAAAGTGCCTGCCTGAAACTACATGCCAGTTTGTGACAAGGAAGGTTCTACTCGCGTACTCGCAAAAAAATCCGGTTGCCTCCCCTAATAGCGCGCCGGTTTCCTCCGCAAGAATTTCTAATTTTGCCACTCGAAATGAATGCCTATGGGCGTTGATCACATTAGTTTCAGCTAAAATCGTTGGTTTTCCGGTAGCTAGAACTGAATCGATAGTTCCTTCTACGGATTTTACGCTTAATTGCGCCGAATTAGGCGCTAGATCTGGATTTTTCAGGATGCTGCTGAGGGATTACCCTCCCTTTTTCCCCTGAAACCCTATATAAATTATCATTTCCTAGGCAATTTCCGTAATTTTTTTCGAAAAACTGTTCCGCTTCGCACCATTGGCGATTAAGATGCGCCACTGCCTAACCGGTGACTCGAAACTTGGTCGGGATGGCATGCTTATTACTAACCGAAAACATCCTTCTCTTCGGGACTACTCGGAGGTTATGGGGTTAGCTGCTGAAATCAATCAGAGAGAGAAAATGAAAGATCTGACCTTTTACCGAAATATTGGCATTTTTGCGCACGTTGATGCGGGCAAGACTACGACGACAGAGCGAATCCTAAAGTTGACCGGTAAGATTCATAAGATTGGCGAGGTGCATGACGGGGCGGCGACGACTGATTTTATGGAACAGGAACAAGAG
>DPMX01000115.1 GCA_003540955.1 Gammaproteobacteria bacterium | reverse complement strand
GGGATACTATTGAGAGCCTGGAACGGGCAGTGTTCGAAAATATTCACAGTAGCGTCTGATCCGCAGGGCGGTCCGAAACACGAATAAAGGGCATTGCCCGTGGTGCAGATAACAAATTGGAAATCCGCTCCATGACGCGGAGCGAAATCCTGTGCATCTTCCAAGGCATACCGAGACACACTTGGAGGAAACCGTAATGACCGAAACCATCCCGCGACGCCCAATAGAAGTTGGACATATGAAGGCGACGGTTCCCACGCGGAGACCTGAAAAGGTCCTTAGCGCTGCTTTCGTTCGACAGGTGTCTAAACCCGGAAAGTATTTTGACGGACACGGTCTTTATCTGCGCGTGCGACTCAACGGCGGGAGGCAATGGATTCAGCGGATCGTCATTCGCCGCAAGCGGTGTGAACTAGGACTGGGCAATCCCTCGCTTGTCTCACTGGCAGAGGCGCGGGAACAGGCTCTCGCCAACCACAAACTGGCTCGGGCAGGAGGCAATCCGCTACAGGCAAAACGCGAAGGCAATGCCGTACTGACGTTTGAGGAAGCAGCGCGCAAGGTTCACGCCCTCCACTTGCCGACATGGCGTAACAAGAAACATGGTGCCCAATTTATTAGCACGTTGGAAACCTACACCTTCCCGCGAATGGGAAAGCTGAAGGTGTCCGATGTGACAACGGCGGATGTGTTGGCCGTTCTTTCACCAATCTGGACAGAAAAGCCTGAGACGGCAGTACGTGTGCGACAACGCATTGGCACAGTGATGAAATGGGCTATCGCACAACAGTGGAGACAGGACAATCCAGCGGAGTACGTTGCGCAGGCACTACCCAAACAAGACAAGAGCAAGAAAAAACACCGCACATTCCTCCCCTATGCCCAGGTCGCAGACTGCATTGGCGTAGTTCAGTCATCCCGTGCAGGAGTATCGACAAAACTAGCACTTGAGTTCTTGGTGTTGACCGCAACACGTTCTGGCGAAACACGGTTGGCCAGATGGGACGAAATTGAGTGGGGCGACGCTGCGACACCCGCGACATCTGCGACATGGGCAATTCCAGCCAGCCGTATGAAGGCCAAACGCGAACATCGCGTCCCGTTATCGGCGCGCGCGGTTGAAATCCTTCGAGAGGCCAAGACGCTAGCCGATGGCTCCGGACTGATTTTCCCTGGCGCGCGACACAGAAAGCCGCTCTCCGATGTGACACTTAGCAAGTTGGTGAAGGAACTCGGCTTTGATGCCGATGTTCACGGTTTCCGAACGTCATTCCGCATGTGGTCTCAGGAGCGCAACAACGCGCCCAGAGAGGTCGCAGAGGCAGCGCTTGCACACACTATTCGAGATAAGGCTGAGGCTGCATATGCACGTTCTGACGTATTCGAGAGGCGGCGAATGCTAATGGAAAGTTGGGCCGTATACCTAGCCAAGGAATCTGGCAAGGTCATCAAACTGGGAGTACGGGCGTGAACGCTCCTCCATCGTTTACAGAGGGAGTGGAAATCGCTCGGGAAGACCTCTCCATAGCAATAGAAAAAGGCGCTTTCGACTCAGCGAAAGCATGGAAAACCATCGTAAAGTACATCGCCATGCGTTCTTTCGAAGACATTAGGAAAGCCGAAGCAAACTTTGGCCTAAGATCTTCGATTCCGACGGACCTAATCAGTCTGGAAATAAATCGCGCCGATAATAACGCACTCAGTTTTGATGTCTTGTCTACACTCGCCGCAGAATATTTGGAAACGAGCAGACCAATGCCCGAAGTACTGGCGCAATGGGCAGCCTCGATGATGAGAGGCGAAAAGAAAAGACCAATTCGCAATGGCAAATATGCACTCGGCACACTGGAGCGGAACACATATATTTGGCCGGTGCTAGAAAAGCTGGTTAAGCGCGGGATGACGGCAACGCGCAATGACGCAAGCCCCCCTCTAAGCGCATGTGACGCTGTCGCTGAGGCGTTGAAGCAGCTGCACGAAAGCCCCTCTTCTTATGCTTCAGTGAAGCGAATTTGGAATTTCTTTCAGCGGTATCTAAACCGTCTGCCTGTAACGAGGAAAAATTCGATAGTGAAATCATTCACGATGCAATAAAGGGAATGAAGCCTGCAGAATTAGGTTCTTAGCTCTCCTAGCGCCACAAGCAAGCCTAATTTCTTGTAGTTAAATAACGTAAATAATACTACAAGCTTTTGTAGGTGGTTTACGGCGGGACAGATGAGGTGAGGGATGACTTTAATAAAGAGTTAATTGCTAAAGTCAGGAATCATTCGATAAAGAAAAGCAGAACCACCGAACACTATTGGATTCGTAAACAAGCGCACAGTGACTGGGTAAACTCTGAAGCCGATAAACTGATTCGGAAAACGTTCAAAGTAACTTATATTCAAATGTGATGTTGTGTTCAAGAATTGCAAACACTGCAGCGGCTTCAGCCATCCGGAAAACCGTACAACCGTTCAGTAAAAGCCTGTCGTGAAACCCACGTATAGGTGCTATTTTGATTTAAAATGTACTCGCGAAACGCCGGATGAATTTCTTCCGCAAATATAACGGCTCCTTTCTGATTCTCATCGAAGATCGCGACAGTACCAAAAACTCGGTCATAGAAGTCTCTAATGGACCTAGCGCTAGAAGCCATCTTGTCATACACAAAACTTGCGTCAAAACCAGCAAAATTGAGGTCGGAGGCATCGTAGAGCGGATCCGAAGACAGAATTTTGAAGTCGATGGGCTTTTTAATCCTTATGAGATCGAAAATCTCAAGCACGGAAAGGCGCTCGCCGGCATCCGTGGGAATGACATTGTTATCTATATCGTAGGCCACCCATTTTCCTAGATCTTTTCTGTAGGTTTCGATGATCGCATGCCCATCAGAGAAATTGTTTGGTTTCTCTTGCGTGAAGACGCTTACGATCCGGGCCTTTATTCCGCGTTCGGCGAGTAGTTTTTTCGCTAATAAGGAAACAGACCAACAGGTTACCGCCACTTTTCTAAACTTCAGCTGGTTCTTCCAATCGGTCACCGAAGAATTGTCCCTTAAGCCGTGAACAGTGGCCCACGAAATTGCGCTCAGGAAAGCCTCTACATCGCTACCAAACACGATGCGCTGCTGAACATCACCCCCGTATTGAATAAAACGGTATAGCCCCTCCCGTTCGAGCCGATATGTACTTCCTTTAAAAGTGTAATCGCCAGTTGCGATTACAAGCTCTTCTGGCAGCGGCGAGGCCTTGGTTGTTTTTCTGAGTTCCGTTGGCGAGAGCTGGGCTACTCGATCGTGCGCGGCCCAGTACACCAGGGATTCTTCGGAGGAGACAACGGGGGAAACAGCAACCGCGTAAACCACGAGTAGCCAAACTGGGATTCTAGAGTTCATTCCTTCGATCCTCGAGCAACACTGATCGGCAACGCTGGGACAAGACCTCGAGCTAGGGATTGATCCATTCGAACACCTACTCCGAGCCAGGCTCAAGCAATGCCTTTAATAGAAATTCGAGTAGTCTCTTCATTTCAATAGTACCAAGAATTCTTTCTAGCTATCCGAGAATCGTTTCCGGTCGCCTATGCAGATGTACGACGTCCTAGTGACTCTCTGCTGAAGGTTGATGAATGCCCATCATACTCACCGCGCCCCAAAGTAGTAGAAAATGAACCTTATCACGTTTGTATTTTTTCATCTGTTCCCTTCACTGGTAATGGCGTCGACCTCAGCGAGTGCCTAGTCGGCTAATTGCATGAAGCCCCCGAGCCTCAAGCGAGACTTGCTTATCGTAGTGCAAATAACAACTTGAAAATCTGCCCCATGTAGCGGTGCTAGATACCCTTTAGGCTCCGCCCAATACACACTTGGAAGGCACTGCAATGACCGAAACTATCCTCCGCCGACCGGACGTTGAAAAACGCTGTGGGCTTTCACGATCGACAATCTATCAATTGATGACCGAAGGACGGTTTCCCCGACCTCTCAAATTGGGCAAGCGTGCCGTCGGCTGGCGTGAATCTGATGTCGCAGATTGGTTGGAGGCATTGCCCACCTCGGAGCCAACTTAATCATGATCGCTCCAAAGCGCCGCCAATGGCACA
>DPMX01000259.1 GCA_003540955.1 Gammaproteobacteria bacterium | reverse complement strand
AAGCTCAATCGCCAATCTGCTGTTTTTGTCTCCAGCCTGGACCCGGCCGTAATGTTCAGCAAAATTTAATAATGACAATAGACTTGTTCCGTTCGCGAGTTTTTCAATCACCGCTTGTTCGGTGCTTTTGATTGTTTCCGCCGATGGTATTAAAGCGGCCAATTCATCAATGCTACCAACTATAATGCCATCATCGTCACCAAACACAACGTCGCCAGGATTGACCTCAACGCCGCCACAATCTATCTTTATTTGACGTTCACCTAAGGTATTTGTGGTTCCGGATACCGGTGAGCTCCCACGCGCGTATACTGGCATGTCAAGTGTTCGTATCGTGGTCAAATCTCGACACAAACCATCTATGATTATTCCCCCTAATCCAGCTCGGGCCGCCTCCAACGAAAAAAGTTCGCCTACTACGGCAACCTGAGTCGCCTGAGTGTCAATCACCAAAATGTCCCCTGGGTCGGCATCATCAAGTGCCGCAATAATCGCTAAGAAATCGTTTTTACAACGTACGGTATAAGCCCGTCCCAAAAGTTGAAGCCCCGATCGAACCGGCCGGAGTGCAGGCGACATCACTCGGATTGTTTTATCCGCATCCGCCAGTGCCGCCGGGTCTAGTTGAGTCAACCGCCAAAATAATTCTTTAAATTCCACATCTACTGCCCCCGTTCTAAGCCCAACCAATCTCTTGGCCGTAAATATTTTTCGTACAACTCTTCCTCACGACTACCCTTTTCTGGAGCCCAAGCATAGCGCCAGCTAACTGAAGGTGGTAGTGACATGAGGATTGATTCCGTACGGCCACCGGTTTGCAACCCAAACAAGGTGCCGCGATCGTAGACAAGATTAAACTCAGCGTAACGTCCACGACGATAGAGTTGAAATTCTCTTTCCCTAGTGGAACTGACCATGCCTTTGCGCCGCTCAACAATAGGCATATATGCATTGAGGTAACTATCTCCTACGCTCTTGAGGTAATCGAAACAACTATCTATCGGCCATATATTCAAATCATCAAAAAACAACCCTCCGATACCTCGTTGCTCATCGCGGTGCTTTATATAAAAATACTCGTCGCACCAACGTTTATGCTTTCTATATACATCGGATCCAAAAGGATCGCACGCCGCCTTTGCTACTTGGTGCCAATGCAAAGCATCTTCTTCGAAACCGTAGTAAGGCGTTAAATCATAGCCCCCACCGAACCACCAAATCGGGGCACTATCGTCGGAAGTACTTAGGAAGAAGCGAACATTTGCGTGTGACGTCGGAACAAACGGATTCAGCGGATGCACAACTACAGACACACCCATTGCGTGAAATGCGCGGTCGACCAGGTCAGGCCGCTTTGCAGTCGCTGCTGGGGGCAACGATGTACCAAATACTTCCGAAAAGTTAACTCCGGCTTGCTCGAACACCCCTCCATTGCGAAGCACACGCGTTTGTCCACCGCCACCTAATTCACGGCTCCAATCGTCGTGTATAAATGTTTCAACACCATCCGTCAGCGCTAACTGCGCGCACACTTTGTCCTGCAAGCTCATAAGGTAAGTTCGGATCCGTGGTAAGGTTTCCGTCAGTTCAGGCGAGTGTGTCATTAGTTTAAACCTTGTCTCAAAATAGGATTTGCCCGTGTAATTTGCTAATGTACGCGCCCTCATCATCAAGATCGACACGACATCGACCATGAACACCCGTAAAGCCACAATTACGCGTGATACTAAGGAAACCCAGATCACCGTTTCGATCAATCTCGATGGCACCGGCAAAAGCTCATTCGAGACCAGGTTACCCTTCCTAGATCACATGCTAGATCAGGTTGCGCGCCATGGTCTCGTAGACTTAACCATCCACGCGGCGGGTGACCTAGAAATCGACGCTCATCATACAGTCGAAGACATCGGCATTACGGTAGGCCAAGCGTTCGTTAAAGCTATCGGATCAAAAACCGGTATACGTCGTTATGGGCACGCCTACGTTCCGCTCGATGAAGCGTTGTCTAGAGTAGTACTCGATTTATCTGGCCGCCCGGGCCTTGAGTATCACGTTAAATTCCCACGTGCCCGGGTCGGGGATTTTGACGTCGACTTGTTCCATGAATTCTTCCAAGGGTTCGCGAACCACGCCAAGGTTACCTTGCACATCGACGCAATGCGCGGGCGAAATTCTCACCACATCATTGAAACCATATACAAGGCATTCGGCCGGGCTTTGCGGATGGCCGTTGAATCTGATCCACGCATAGTTGGTGAAATACCCTCTACCAAAGGCTCACTTTAATCCAATAATCCTGGTGAGATATGCGCTCTAACGTCGCCGTCGTCGATTACGGGAGTAGTAACTTGCGCTCTGTTGTGAAAGCGCTTGAATACGTCGCGGGCGGACAACACCAAATCGTTATTAGCAGCAGTAGAAAAGAAATCTTAAGCGCAGATCGTATTGTATTTCCAGGGCAGGGTGCGATTGGAGACTGTATGCAAAGTTTGCACGCTGGAGGTCTGGTCGAGGTATTGAGGGCCGGAATAAAGTCTCGCCCGTTTTTGGGGATCTGTCTGGGGTTGCAATCGTTGATGAGCTCTAGCGAAGAAGATAATGGCGTCGAATGCCTCGACTTTATCCCTGGCACGGTGCGTAAATTTCGCGCGATCGCTAGCCCGAATGTTGACGGGACACCTAAAAAAATTCCACATATGGGCTGGAA
>DPMX01000247.1 GCA_003540955.1 Gammaproteobacteria bacterium | reverse complement strand
TGTTCATCAAACTTCTATTCAATTACAGTCAAATATTCTTCGGTTTTATTAATCATTGTGGATGTTGGCTTTTTTCAACAGGAAGTTGCTGATCATCTAACATATCTTGAATAATAACTTCTCTCAAAGTTTCGACATCCAAGTCATGTTGTAAAATAAGTTCACTACTAGCCTCTATAATAGCATCAACATCACCCATTAACTTAAATTGCTTGAAAATGTCCGGCTGATCAAGGCCCATGCTCTCGCCCAATAATTCCATATAATTTGCAACTTTAAAGTTCCATGCTGCCTCATGGCCGCTAAATTCCCTGTGATCGTTGTGGTAGATACCAACTAATATATCGACGTTTAATTTATCGGCAGCTAGCAACGTGCCTTTTATAGATTTTTTTAAATAATCTTTCATAGGAGCAAGAGCTGTTCCAGTATAACCTGCACTTCGGTGTCCCAAATCCACCACTTCCAATCCAGGAATAGCATCCAATAAAGCTTTAACCGCCTCTACTACCCCTAACTCTCCCGAATATTCATGCAAAGCTACGCGCTTTTCTACACGCTGCTGCAACAATGGTTTTAGTTTTTCCAGATTTTCCAGTAGAAAATTTGGAAACATGGTCATATTAAACGTACTGGATAGTATTTCTTCATACGTGGGCAATGCAACTTCGGAAAATTGTATTTGGCAAGTTGGACACCAAGACAAGATTCTGGACGACTTAGACTTAGTAAGTTTTTTTATACTTGTAAGCGCCTGGCGAGCCGAGCCTTCTACATCACCAGGCCGGAACTGTAAAATACCACAACAAGTAGAAGGTCCTCCGTGAACCTCGTATGTAAAGTCGAGACGTTCCAGAATATCTAAACACAATAAACCTATATGTGGGGTCTTTAACATATTGCAGCCTGTATAAAAAACTACGTCGGGAACATTCTTGTCTCCGGGGTGAGACTTAGGACTCAATCTTTCCAAAATGTCTGGCGCTAGTTGCAGACGCGATAAAACTCTTACTCCCCTGCTCATTTTTTGAAATGCTTTTTTCCCTTTAATCCTCCGACTTTCCAAATCTTCTCTACTGTTAATAGCTCTTCTAGCCATAGAAAGCATAAACCGCGGGTTGATCCCTTCCTCGCACACAGATTGACAAAAGCCACTTCCACAACATAATTCAGCCCAGGCTTTAGAGTCTCCTGTTATTGTTTCCCCTTGAAGAATTTTAACAATACCTTTCCCAAGTTCTTCTGGGGACTCGGTCAAACCTGCTATCTTCGGTGTTGGGCAAACTGAGGCACAAGCACCGCATTTAGTGCAAGCATCTAATATATCGTTTACACGCTCATCTAACGATACGACAAATTGTTCAGCTGTTAGACTCATTCTCCCCCCAACTTTAGCTTATCACAGCCAACCAACAGGGAATATCTATTTTTAGATTCTCCCTATCGGCGCAATCGAGGAGCATTTATTTATGCGATTGTCGGATCGAGTCCTCCGAGTTGCCTATTTGACGCATGAACGCTAGGCGTCTACGCTCACTAGATACTCAAGCTCACGGAGGCTTCGCTATGAGTAATACGGCACAACGTAAGCCAAATATAGTCTTCATCATGGCGGATAATCTCGGGTGGGGAGAACTCGGCTGCTACGGCGGCGGTTCTTTGCGGGGGGCGCCAACGCCACGAATTGATGAGCTTGCAGAAGATAGCCTGCGCTTGACCAATTACAATGTTGAGAGCGACTGCGTACCGACACGTGCCGCGCTCATGACCGGCCGTCAGGCAATTCGCACCGGCGCTTTTCAATCCCTACCGCCTGGTGTGCCCCAAGGCCTCACACGATGGGAGATTCTGCTTCCAGAACTCCTGAAAAAAACCGGTTACGCGACGGCCCATTTTGGTAAGTGGCACCTGGGCGATATACAGGAACGTATGCCGAGCGCGCGCGGGTTCGATGAATGGTACGGCTTGCCGCGCACGTTGAACGAAGCGTTCTTTACAACGACGGTGGGTTACGACCCTGAGGTCGTGCCCAAACCTTATTTAATGGAAGGAAAGGCCGGTGAAGAGTCGGTGAACTTGGGTGAGTTCAATTTGGAGACCCGGCGATTGATCGACGCCGAAGTTGTTGAGCGTAGCGTCAAGTTCATGCGCAAAAACGTTGGGGCCGGCACACCGTTTTTCCTTTATGCACCGACCACCCAGATGCACTTTCCTAATTTGGCCCATCCGGATTTCGTCGGCAAAACGGGATTCGGCGAGATGGCTGATTCCCTGGCCGAATTGGACCATCGGGTCGGTCAATTGATCGATGAGGTGGACGCGCTCGGCATCCGCGACAATACGGTGTTCGTCATGTCATCCGACAACGGTCCTGAGTTCCGTGACCCGTGGCGGGGTACTGCTGGGTTCTGGCGCGGTACCTACCACACCGCCATGGAAGGTGGCCTACGTGCGCCCTTCATCATCCGCTGGCCAGGTTACATATCGGCCGGCGTGGTGAGTGAACGGATTGTCCACGTTAGCGACATGTACACCACGCTAGCGACGATTGGCGGCGCCTGTGATCACATCCCGACCGACCGTCCCGTCGACGGTAAGAACATGACCAAGTTCTTCTGCGGCGAATCCAAGTCACCTCGAGAAGGTTTGGTTTACTATATCAAACAAGATATGCGTGCCGTGAAATGGCGCGATTGGAAGCTGCATTATTACTGGGAGCCGGAGGTGAACCAGAGCAAAGGAAAGCTTGAGTCTCCCATGCTGTTCCATCTGGTTCAGGACCCGAAAGAAGAGACCAATATCGCGATGGGCAACAACTGGGCACTGGGGCCGATCCATAAATTGGTCGCCGAATTCAACCAAAGCTTGAAGGTTTTCCCGCCTATACCGCCAGGAACCCTGGACCCGTATACCCCACCCTGGAAGCGAGGGGA
>DPMX01000158.1 GCA_003540955.1 Gammaproteobacteria bacterium | reverse complement strand
ACAATGAGCCGGGGACTTACACAAGTCGCGGCGGTTACATCGCGCGTACCGCGGCTGAAGGTGCGACAAAAGAAACACTCCTAGACGACATGCATTTCCTACAGCAGCTTTGGCAGTCCATCTCCGTTGGCATAAATGGGGAAGAAGTCCCGTCGCTTGTCTTCGAGGATCTTCCGCTAGTTCTGCGATCGATTCGGGACATTTCTTCAATAAACGTCGAAAAAATTTGCATAGACTCAAAGGAGACTTATACAAAAGCCACTGTGTTCGCACAGCAGTTCACCCCTGAACTTGTTCCTCGAATTGAACATTACATTGGGGACCATCCAATACTCGATTTGTACTCTACAGAAGAAGAGATAGAACGTGCTCTGCAACCCAAGGTTCAGCTCGAATCGGGCGGGTATCTAGTCATAGAACAAACCGAGGCTATGACGACAATCGACGTCAATACTGGCGGTTTCGTGGGGTATCGAAACCTTGAAGAAACAATTCTCAAAACTAACTTAGAAGCAACTCAGACAATCGCGCGACAACTGCGGTTGCGCAACCTCGGCGGAATCATAATTATCGACTTCATTGATATGTCAAACGAGGAGCACCAATGTCAAGTGCTACAAACGCTCGAAAATTGGCTTGCGCGAGACTATTCGAGGACGATGATAAGTGAAATATCTTCGCTCGGCTTAGTGCAAATTACCCGCAAGCGCACCCGTGAAAGCCTCGAACACGTCCTATGCGAGCAGTGTCCGACGTGCTCCGGACGAGGTGCAATCAAATCCGCACGATCTGTCTGCTATGAAATTTTACGCGATATCTTGCGTGAAGCACGTCAACATGACGCCAAACATTTGAAAGTCATAGCCTCGCAATGTGTCGTAGATATCCTGCTCAAAGAAGAATCGAGTAGCATCTTTGAATTGGAGGAATTTATTCGCATTCCAATCAGGTTAGAAGTTGAAGCAACCTACAGACGAGAGCAATATGACGTCGTCTTGCTATAGAACTACCTTATGCCTGCAGTAATCAGCCGTGCCGCTAGGGGTTTTTGGACGATCGGTTCCACGCTGACTATTGTCACCGCCATATCGATCAGCGTGGTCCGCTTTATGCTGCCACACATAGATCAACACCGCGACTCGATCGAGCGTTGGTTGAGCGAAGTCACCAGCCGCCCCGTTCAAATAGGTGAGGTAAGTGCGTCCTGGCGAGGCTTGGGTCCAAAGATAAACATTAAAAACCTGACCCTTTTATCAAACGACCGCAAAGCCGAACTGGCTCATTTTAACTACGCGAAGATAGAAATTTCGCCCTTCTTATCATTATGGCGACAACGCCTAGTACCGCGGAGTCTCTTGGTCGGAGGTATGCAGATAGCGCTAGAGCGTGACACGGCTGGGAAGATATCCATCGCAGGGCTACCGCCAAGTCGATGGCCTGTTGCAGAATGGTTACTAGAGCAGCGAAATTTCACCTTGCGTGACGCAGATATCACTTTTACCGATACCTTGTATGATTCCGCACCGCAGCGGTTTTCTGATGTCGCATTCTTCATTTCTCACACGAAAAAACAACAACTTGTTTCTGGGAGCTTACGTCGAAATAACGGAGGCACAGGAAGCTATGTTTTTGAGTTACGTGCCAGCGGCAATATCCTCAGCTCGCAGTGGGACGGCGATCTATTTATCGATATTCGAAATGCCGAAGCTAACCCCGCCTTAGCACTCGCAGGTTGGCGAAAAAATAAAATCTCTGCTGGCCGGCTGAACACGAAAATTTGGAGTCGATGGGAAGCTGCAAAATTGCAGCATGCAGCCCTTGCAATCGATGGCAAAAATTTAAAGTTCGGAGAGTCGGCAACTGAATTAGTCGATACTATCGATGCCTCTGCCGTAGCAGTACGTGCCCGAGATGGATGGTCACTTAATGTCAACCGATTGCGAATTCTATCTCCTGACGGCTCTGTATCGGAATCGACTGGTTCGATGCTTTGGAGAAAAGTTGGCGAACAACCATCATTAATTGCATTCCGTGCGAATAGCCTTGACTTTGGTACTTTTATAAATTTAATACAACCCGTCGGCGACAAAACCGCAACCTCTAATCTAATCGCACTCAACCCCCAAGCAAAAGTAGACCAAGTCGTCGGCGCTATAGAACATGAGCAGGGTCGCGTCTCCCGATATTTTGTGGAAGCGTCTGTAAATGATTTGTCAATGGCTGAATCGGCGCGTGCACCTGCGGTAAAAGGGCTGGATTTTAAGATCCGAGCAAATCACAGAGGCGGTGTAGTCGAGCCCGAGCAGACAAAAGATTTGCGAATTCAGAGCGATCGTTGGCTTGTAAAGCCGGTGGAAGTTAGCAGCATCCTCGGCAATATCACATGGGAAATTTCACCCACAAGCCTCAATATCGGTACGGAAGACTTACGAATCCTCGCAGAATCGATTGATTTATCCACTCGCGGGAAAGTGGTCTTTAGCGATGACGAAAGTCCTCATCTCAATCTCTTAACGCGGATCGAATCCGGAGAGTTACCGCGATTTCATGCTCTAATTCCGAAAGGTCTGTTAAGACCGAGAGGTGAAAAATGGTTACGCACTGCATTTCGGACTGGGCAATTTAAGCCAAGCGATCTGATTGTGCGTGGATACCTCGATCAATTCCCATTTGATCAACGCAACGGGACTTTTAAAGGATCCTTCGAAGTCGATAACGTTGATCTAAAATATAGTCTTAAATTTCCAATTACAAATGCAATCACCGCAACTGTGGCCGTTGATGGGCGCAAAATGAAAACTGCCGTGCACAATGGTCACGTTTATCGTGCAGCAGTTGGCGGGTCAACCATCGAAATGCCGGATCTATTCTCGCGCAAACCCACAGTGCGTATGGTAGGGAACATTCGAGTAATTCCGGATGATGTAGGACGGTTTATCGCAGAAAGTCCACTCAGAATAACAAAAGCCTCTCGGTATTCTGAGGTCGATATTTCTGGTGATTTTGACATGGCTCTAGACATGAATTTAGGTCTCTATCCCGGCGCGAACAAAGAAATTCTAGGAGTCGCACATTTTTCTGGCAATCGGATCCACTCAAAAGCACAGGGCATCATCCTTGAAAACGTAATCGGGGAGATTAGCTTTACCCGACAAGACTGGTATGGCGAAGGACTGACTGCCGTGTTTGATGGCGACCCCGTAGAGGTTATCTTTAACGGTGGTTTAGACGATCCCAATTACGATACCGAGTTCCGCATGACCGGAACGTCGAGTGCAGGTCAGTTGCTCAAATATCTCAAACGCTACGCTCGAGTAACTCATAGATGGCTCAGCAGTGCCACTGAAAAAAACTCGATCACCGGACAGTTTCCTTGGAAAGCTGTTCTGACGATCCCAACAAAATCGGCGGCCAGCCGGGCACCAAGACGATTAACCATAGAGTCTAGCCTTATGGGCTTAAATATTACCTTGCCATGGCCATTTGGGAAAACATCGGGCGAGAAAAGCTCGGTATCGCTTCGAAGCGAAACAAACAGCGACGGTAGTCGGATGACCCGGATCGATTTCGGAACGGTCATCGATATCGAAATTGATTCAAACCAGGAAGCAGGCGGAGCCACCAACACGAGCCGCATCGAGATATTACTAGGTGAGGCAGCGCCGGTTTTCAAGAACACTCCCGGTCTCACCGCACACGGGCGTACTACCCGGTTGCCACTAGACAAATGGATCCAGTTTGCCCGCGCCGCCATCGCCGGTTCAACAGATAACCACACCATTGAGCTGCCAATCAGTTTCGATATTGGTATTGATAACCTAGAAACCTTAGGGCGAAATTTCCAAGACATCAATGTAGTCGGCGAGAAGGAAAGCGACGCTTGGAATCTCGAGATCTCTGCCCCTCAAGCCGCAGGCCAGATCAGAATCCCTCGTGGCCGCCTGAGCCAACCCTTGGCGCTTGATTTCGAAAGATTATGGCTAGACAAGTTTGATCTAGAGAGCAAGAGCACTCGAATCGATCCACGGACAATACCACCACTCACTTTAACGGCTAAATCGTTACGCTTTGGCGACGTTGACCTCGGATCAGTCGAGCTAACAACAATTCCCGTCGAGAATGGTGTAAGACTTGATCGACTGCGAGCTGCCCAATCCAAATTTGTTCTCCAAGGCAATGGGGATTGGCTATTGCAAGGGGATGTTGACCAATCTCGAATAAGTCTCCTCGTTTATGACAAAACCTTAAGTGGGCTTTTAAAACGGTTTGACTATGAGGTGCCGAATATTGATGGCGGAAAGACAAAAATGGAAATCGAGGCGATATGGAACGGAATGCCGCTCGACTTTAGCCTTGATAAACTCTACGGTAGTTTTGAATTACAGGTAACAAAAGGACGGTTTTTAGATATTGACCCGGGTGGAGGTCGTTTGTTTGGACTCCTATCACTACAGACGTTGCCTCGGCGATTGTCGCTAGATTTCAACGACTTATTTAGGAAAGGTCTTACTTTTGACGCGATTAAGGGCACTTTTGAATTGGATGGTGGAAACGCCTATACCAATAGTCTACTCATGACTGGACCGTCTGCACGGATCGATATTTCCGGGAGAATAGGCCTTACAGAGCAAGATTATGATCAGCGTGCCACCGTAACTCCGACGCTATCGAATACCATTCCTGTTGCGAGCGCGTTATTTGGACCCGCGGGTATAGGTGTGGGTGCTGTAATTTTTCTCGGACAAAAAATGTTCAAGTCGATACCAGAGCAAGTGGACAAGATTTTAAGTCGTGAATACTCCATCACCGGTCAGTGGGATCAACCGATTATAGAACGCATATGACTACTAGCAAGGCTATAAAAAGTCTCGGATGCGATGACACATTTTAATAGATGTACCGATCGGGGGCATCCATCGTAGAGTTAGATACTCCGTAACTGTTTGCAGCAGCATTTGATTAATGCACACGAAAATCGTAATTAGCCCGGCGACATTACGTAAATGTCGCGACCCGGCTAACCCTCATGTCGTCATCGCCATGTCTGGCGGCGTCGATTCGTCTGTCGCCGCGATGCTCCTTAAGCAAGCCGGGTATCGCGTGACCGCAGTCTTTATGAAAAACTGGAACGAATCTGCTGAGAATGGCCATTGCCAATGGGAGGATGATGTTGAGGACGTACTATCAGTTTGTGAGAGGCTGGAGATCGAAGTCAACACGGTTAATCTTTCGGAAACTTATTGGAACACTGTGTTCAAAAACTTTCTCGAGGAATATCGAAATGGAAGAACGCCTAATCCAGACGTGCTTTGCAACCGCGAAGTCAAGTTCAAGGCGTTCTTTGACCATGTCCAAAGCATCGGCGGCGATATAATCGCGACTGGTCATTACGCAAGGCGCCGATCCCTTGATGATAAGGAACTGTTACAGAAAGGTGTTGATCTCCGTAAGGATCAAAGTTATTTCTTGTACACAATAAGTCAAAAAACTCTAACCCGGACTATCTTTCCTTTGGGGAACCTAGAAAAAGCTGACGTCCGAAAAATTGCAGCTGACGCAGGCCTTGTGACCCATTCGAAAAAGGACAGCACGGGGCTTTGCTTCATCGGAGAACGACATTTCAGAAGCTTTTTGAGTAACTATTTACCGGCGCAACCCGGCGAAATTCGAGACCTTAACGGCAAGGTTATTGGTCATCACGAGGGCGCGGCGTTTTACACGCTGGGACAGCGCGAAGGATTAGGAATCGGGGGTGTTCGCGGGGCAGTCGATGGACCATGGTTCGTCGTCGCGAAAGATATCTCTAACAACGAATTAATCGCCGGACAAGGACACGATCACCCTTTACTGATGAGTCAACGATTGGTCGCGGATAACCTGAGCTGGGTCAGTGGCGCTGCGCCTGCAATACCATTTCACTGTCGCGCCAAAACTCGATATCGCCAGCCTGATCAAATTTGCGAAATAACAGCCCAGGATGACGATACATTGGAGGTCAAATTTCAGTATCCGCAGCGTGCGGTAACTCCAGGGCAATCGGTCGTCTTCTATGATGGCAATAACTGCCTCGGAGGGGGAATTATTGATCACACCTTGTAATTAAGCACTATCATTTAAATTTACCCTACAACATGATGGCAGAATTGCTGATAATAAGCGGCTAGTTGCTGCACTTTTTCGGAGACATAATGAAAAATAGTTTTGATACTCGTTCTCGTTTGACTATCGATAGCACCGATTACGAGATTTTTAGCGTCCAACGTCTCGCCGATCACTTCCCGGTTGGACGTCTACCCTACACTCACAAGATTCTACTCGAAAATCTGCTACGTCATGAAGATGACATCAACGTGGCGAGCGAAGATATAGAGGCTCTGGCAAACTGGAACGCTACCGAAAAACCATCGAAAGAAATCGCTTTCACCCCAGCCCGTGTATTAATGCAGGACTTCACTGGAGTACCAGCAATCGTCGACCTCGCAGCAATGCGTGATGCAATGCGTGACCTAGGTGGCGACCCGGATAAGATAAATCCACTCTCACCAGCGGAGTTGGTCATTGATCATTCAGTCCAAGTTGACGTGTTCGGTAATGCATCCGCCGCTGAAGCTAACGCGAAAATAGAATTCGAACGTAATCAAGAACGCTACAGCTTTTTGCGCTGGGGCCAACAGGCATTCTCTAACTTCAAAGTCGTACCGCCAGACACCGGCATCGTGCATCAGGTCAACCTGGAATTTCTCGCCCGCACGGTGTTCTCAGTAAAGAAGAATGGCGTACTAAGAGCATATCCTGACACGGTTGTTGGTACCGATTCCCACACCACAATGATTAATGGCGTTGGTGTCCTAGGATGGGGTGTTGGCGGGATTGAAGCAGAGGCGGCAATGCTTGGCCAACCCATAACTATGCTGATCCCTCAGGTGATCGGCTTCAAGTTGACTGGGGAATTGCCTGAGGCAGCAACGGCAACGGATCTTGTGTTACAGGTCGTTGAAATGTTGCGCAAAAAAGGCGTGGTTGGCAAATTTGTTGAGTTTTTTGGTCCGGGACTCAACTGTTTACCTTTAGCCGACCGCGCAACTATCGCTAACATGGCCCCTGAATACGGTGCAACTTGTGGAATTTTTCCCATTGATGCCGAAACGATCCGCTATCTAACACTATCAGGCCGGAGGGCAGAGCACATAGCCTTGGTTGAGGGCTATGCCAAAGAGACCGGCATGTGGCGGGAAACTGGCAGCCTCGACGCGGTATATTCAGATACTTTGTCTTTAGACATGGGGCAAGTTGAGCCAAGTCTAGCAGGCCCTAAAAGGCCGCAAGATCGGATCCCTCTCAAATCCGTGAAAAAAGAGTGCGCGGCATTTCTGGCTGAGGGAACTAAAAACCGACTAGCGGGCGGTGTCAGCAAAGTTGTCGACTCGACTGATCGCTTCGATTTAACCGACGGTGCGGTCGTTATCGCAGCGATAACCTCTTGCACCAATACGTCGAACCCGTATGTAATGATGGCAGCCGGATTGCTGGCCAAGAACGCGAGCGAGCGCGGACTAGAATCGAAACCTTGGGTTAAAACTAGCCTTGCGCCTGGATCGTTAGTTGTGACAAGTTACCTTAAAAAAGCTGGAGTCGCATCACATCTAGATGCCTTAGGTTTTCAAAATGTTGGCTATGGTTGTACGACCTGCATCGGGAACTCAGGCCCTCTCCCACCGAACGTCAGTAGCGCAATCAAAGACGGAGACTTGATCGTGTGCTCAGTCCTATCGGGAAACCGGAATTTCGAGGGTCGCGTCCACGCCGAGGTGAAGATGAATTTCCTCGCCTCTCCGCCCCTGGTTGTCGCCTACGCGCTGGCCGGAACCTTAAATTTCGACATGTCTAATGATCCGCTTGGCAGAGATTACAATGGCGATGAAGTATTTTTGAAAGACATTTGGCCGAGTACTAAAGAGGTCAATGAAGCGGTCGCCGCTAACGTCGATTCAAAAATGTTTACTGACAGTTACGAGAGTGTATTTGATGGGGATACGCGATGGTCTGCAATCGAAGTACCAGCGGCGACTCAGTTCGAATGGAACGACTCCTCAACCTATGTAAAACATCCACCCTATTTCGTCGACATGAAGTTCAAGCCAGAAGAGATTAAACCCATAAATGGGGCTCGCGTTCTCGCACTTCTTGGTGATTCGATTACGACCGATCACATATCACCTGCTGGTGCGATTAAAGCCGATAGCCCGGCGGGTCAATACCTGATAAAGCACGGCGTAGAACACAAGAATTTCAATTCCTATGGTTCTCGAAGAGGCAATCACGAAGTTATGATGAGGGGAACTTTTGCCAATATCCGACTTAGAAACCAGCTCGCGCCCGGGACCGAAGGGGGATGGACGACTCACCAACCATCCGGTGATCTAAGCACCATCTACGATGCGGCGATTCGCTATCAAGAAGAGCAAGTCCCTCTAATTATCATCGCTGGGAAAGAATACGGCACCGGTTCTTCTCGAGATTGGGCCGCAAAAGGTACCCTATTACTTGGAGCCCGTGTTGTCATTGCAGAAAGCTTTGAGCGAATCCACCGCAGTAACTTGGTTGGGATGGGGGTGTTACCATTGGTTTTCCAAGACGGCGAAAATGCGACTTCTTTAGCGCTGACGGGCAAAGAAGCTTTCAATATTGAGGGTCTAGAGGTCGGCGCAAAAACAGTAACCATAATCGCACGTGGTAACAACGCTAAAGAAGTGACTTTCCAGTGTCAGGTCCGCGTCGATACACCGAAGGAATGGGAGTACTATCGCAATGGAGGGATCCTACACTACGTGTTGCGCGAATTGGCAACGTAAGTATTGTATGGCCAAAGGGCTCGCAAATTATACCATTGGGTTATTTAAACTGAAATTCGTATCTTTAAGGTTTTCACGTGGATTCGATGTCTTCGCTCGTACACTACCGATTGAGAAGCGCCGTAGGGGTTTACGACTCGAAGCCACTCATACATTCTAACTTAGAGTAAGAGGGGTTTTATCAGTATGGCATCCTATAGCCTGACACAGGCACTAACAAAGAATTTCCTGGGTCAATCTCCAGACTGGTACAAACTGACGATCGTAGGATTTTTAATTCTCAACCCAATCCTTGTCGCCGCAACCGGTCCATTTTTTACCGGGTGGGTGCTTATACTCGAATTTATATTCTGCCTTGCCATGGCGCTCAAATGCTACCCACTTCAACCCGGTGGATTGCTCGCCATAGAGGCAGTCATATTAGGTCTGACCAGCCCGCATTCTGTCTACCACGAGACCGAGGCGAATTTTCCAGTGATTATGCTACTAATGTTCATGGTGGCCGGCATCTATTTTCTCAAAGAGCTATTGTTATTTACATTCACAAAGATACTTCTGACGGTTCGCTCGAAAATTTTATTGTCTTTGTTATTTAGTCTCGTTGCCGCCGTGTTGTCGGCATTCCTAGACGCACTAACCGTTACCGCTGTTGTCATCACGGTCGCCGAAGGTTTTTACCTCGTATACCATAAAATCGCCTCAGGTAAGCAATACCTCGAGGAGCACGATCACACTCAGGACGAACAGATCCTAGAACTCTCACGAGAGGACTTAATTGAATTTCGTGCGTTTCTTCGCAGCCTAATGATGCATGCCGCTGTGGGAACGGCCCTCGGCGGCGTTACTACACTAGTGGGAGAGCCTCAGAACCTACTAATAGCTAAAACAGTGGAATGGGAATTTGTGGAATTTTTTCTTCGTATGGCACCTGTCTCCATGCCAGTGTTGGTCGTTGGTTTATTGACTTGCGCAGCACTTGAAAAGACACGCTCTTTCGGCTTTGGGACCTTATTACCTGAGAATGTTCGCACTATCTTAATAGGGTACGACTCCAATCAAACCGAAAACCGCACGAACGAAGACATCGCCAGGCTGATCATCCAAGGTATTACTGTTATTTTTCTTGTAATCGCGCTCGGGTTTCATCTGGCAGAAGTGGGGGTTATTGGTCTCTGCGTAATCGTCTTAGCAACTGCATTTAATGGAATCACTGAAGAGCATCGAATAGGCCACGCGTTCGAAGAAGCGCTACCCTTTACTGCACTACTGGTCGTATTCTTTGGAATCGTAGCTGTAATCCATGACCAGCACTTGTTTTCGCCAGTAATCGACTGGGTCTTGACACTCGAAGGGAAAATTCAAACTAGTGCGTTCTATCTCGCCAATGGTTTTTTATCTATGATTAGCGACAACGTCTTTGTCGCAACGGTATACATTACAGAGGTTGCAAAGGCTTTTGAGCAAGGCACGATAACTCGCGATCAATTCGACCTACTGGCAATCGCGATTAATACAGGAACAAATATTCCGTCCGTGGCGACCCCTAACGGGCAAGCTGCGTTTTTATTCCTTTTAACCTCTGCGATCGCGCCGTTGATTAGACTTTCCTACGGTCAGATGGTGTGGATGGCGTTACCATACACGGTGACTATGTCACTCACCGGACTTTGGGCCGTCTGGTTTCTGCTCTAGTCTAAAGCCGCAGATGGGGTCTCAGTATAATCGATGTTTCAACCAGGCCTATTAGCTGCACGGAAAATATCCGCGCAAATAACTCCATATTTTTCGTCAGCCTTACCGAACTGGAGCCAATTTCGTCCAATTAACTTTCCTATGCTATTGCTAGTCCGATTAAAACGTTCTAATGCTCTCGTTTCTCCAACTGCACGGACCCCAATGTTGTATCCGTATTCGCCCCCAGCGTAGTATGCGCTGAATTCAGCCATGCTCTTCACATTCGCGGCCATAAAAAAATAGGCAGAACAATCGATATGCCGCTCGGCCGTTTCATCGATCGCAAATGCAGACCCAGTGACTATCAATAAGCAGATACCAAGTGCGATTTTATACAACCCCTCCTCCTCAAAAAAATATCGACCATAAAAAGTTACACTGAAATTTACTGACGGCTAACGTACTGCCGGCCGACTATACGTTCTTTAACTCAACTTCAATAAAAACCATATCAACCTCACCTACATTGATAACATTGTGCTCAACTCCTTGGTTACGGAAGTAAGGCTGACTCACCTTAAGTTCAGCCTTGACATTACCATCGGGGTTCTCCAACAAAAGAGTTCCATCGGTCGCCGGGCAAACCACGTAGTCGTGTCCGTGCCGATGCCATCCAGTCTCCGCTCCCGGAGCAAACCGCCATTCGGTCACAATTACGTGCTCGTTATCGATTTTCGTAGTTGGCACTGCCGCCGGTCGCTCTTTACTCATGAAGCACCCCTCCCCACATTTAGCGTTAAATTCTAGAATCCGCCCTGGACCTTTCCGTCATACCTCCACCGAAAAAGTTTGCGTCCATGTCATACCTTTTGAGTCGCTTACTTCGGCCCGTAACTTACCGCCATCCACTCGGCGAAACAAGAAACGGAAACTCGGATTAGCACTAATAGAAAACCCTGTTTCCGCAGTGAAAATATGTTCGTCGTTATAGTAAAGCGTCACTTTTTTTACGTAATGGGCCGGACGAATCAGCTGTGTTTTCTGATCCTTTTGCATCCCAGTTACGTTTGGGTGACTCAGCATAAATTGCCCGATGAATGTATTATCCTCGTTCGGTTTTCCAATCAACTTGAACCTCATCGTACCAATAGTTTTCATGGCGGCAGCGAAGTCCGCAGCCAGCGGCGCGGAACACCCACCTTGAGCCTTAACAAAATTACTCACTAAATGGTGCTCACCATTATTCAAAACTGCTACCGCCCGTATATTCGTATATTGGTCGAATCTGACGCGCATTGCCAAATCCGCGCGCGCCATCAACCGTGTTAAGTGAAATATACCCACTAACGGTTGCGGATTTTCATCCACAAACATATAAATCTTTTTAATAAACCGTTCATTGGTTTGCGGAAACTTTGCGGTTATCGAAACTGGCGTCACCGCCGCATCTTCTGCCCGGTAAGGCGTGCGTAATTCAATTACTCCACCGTCGACGATAAGTTCCCTGTTGGGGAAATATTTAGGCTTTAAGAAACCCTTCCAAACATCCACCTTAGCTTGATCGGCATTAGCTACAGCCGCAGAAAGCAATAAAATCGGAACTAATAAAGTTTTTATGCAGCTCATCCAATACCTCCGCCGACTACAAGTACAGCTCAACCTATTCTACCGTGATTGAAAGTCTACTCGTAATTTACGGATTTTAAGGTGATTGAGAAACTCTACCGAGGAGCCTTTATCCTTGCCAATTCTAGAAGTCCACGGAATTTGCAAAACTAATGGGCAGTTAGTCGAAATGACGGTAACCAGTTTTGTTGACAGTTATTTCTTGACCAGATCCGCCTATCACCCGGACACCTGAGCCTTCAATCATATGCCCAATTCGGGTAATGCAATGATTTAACTTCTTTCCGAGACACATTAACTCTGATTCATTTTCTTGGGCTACCGTAAAACAGATCTCATAATCGTCACCACCCGTAAGAGCCATTTGCAACCCGCACTCAATGCCTACTAACTCGATCAGAGCAGAATCTACCGGCACCTGGACACTGTCGACAACGGCACCACAATGGCTCGAGCGCGCGAGATGAGCCAAATCTGCAACCAAACCATCAGAAATATCAATGCACGCTGACGCAATGGAACGAAGTCGGTGCGCCAAATCAAATCGCGGTTTGGGGTACCAATACCGATTGCGCAACTCATCCTGCAAGGCTGTGTAGGATTGTACCCCTGTCAGTGGGAACGTTAATGCCGCTGCCGAGGACCCTAGAGTACCAGACACGTAAATACCATCGCCAGGTGCCGCTCCACTGCGCAACAACGCTGTACCGGCCGATACCGTGCCGATAATATTCCAAGTTATTACGAGTGGCCCACGAGTTGTATCACCACCGATCAAGCTCGCTTGACATTGTTTTAATGCGTCCGCCGCTCCTCCCGCAAAACTCTCGAACCAGTCATCACTCGCATCCGTAACCGTCAACGCTAAACTCGCCCATCGCGCTGTCGCGCCCATTGCCGCTATGTCACTGAGACTCGTTGTACAAGATCTGAACCCGACATCGTAGGGTTTTGCGCCAGCAGGGAAATGCACAGACTCAACATGCGTATCCGTAGTCACAACGAGTTGCTGTTCCTTCGATATCGTTAGAACCGACGCGTCATCTCCGATTCCGATATCGTTTTCTGCGACATCAACGCATAAGGGACGGAAAAAGCGATTAATGAGTTCAAACTCGTCCATGGCCGGCTGTCTCGAGTACGGAATTACCCCTCAAATTTTTCGACGCACCTTGTAAATTTCTGTTTGCCAGATGGTTTCCCAACAGGCTCCCAAAAGAAATCAGGTATTTCTCGTCAAATTCCCGTCTACTTCAATCGGCCGGCAGTTGCGCGCAATTTTCTCAAGAACACCGTTGATATATTTATGTGCGTCTTCAGGACCAAACATTTTGCACAACTCCACACCTTCGTTCAGAACGACACGCCATGGGATCCGCTCACAATACTGCAGTTCATAGGTTCCGATCAAAAGAATACTCTGCTCGACGGGCCCAATTTGCGCCCAACTTCTGTCAATGGTCGGTTCAATACTGGCAAATAGATCATTGAATTTAGCGGGAACTTCACGCATTAATTCGGTAAAGTAATCAATATCTACTTTAATCATCTCTCGATCTGCAACAAATTCCCGGACAATGTCACGCGGTGAGGCCTTAGTTACTCCCCATTGATACAGACCTTGAACAGCACAGCGTCTAGCCCGAACACGTCCGTGCTTTGAGCCAGCGTGGGGCATATTTACAGTTGGCGAATCACGGATATCATCTCAATTCCAGCGACCGCCGAATCTGCACCCTTGTTGCCGGCCTTCGTGCCGGCGCGTTCAATCGCTTGTTCGATCGAATCTACTGTTAATACACCGAAAATCACTGGAACACCGGTGTCTGTCGCGACACTTGAAAGACCGCGTGAGCAAGCACCTGCAACATGTTCGAAATGTGGTGTATCTCCACGTATCACTGCACCAAGAGCAATTATGGCTTCGAATTCACCATGGTTAGCAATCTTTCGGGCAACAACAGGCATTTCAAATGCACCAGGAACCCGGATAATCGTAAGATCATCCTCCTGGATCCCGTGGCGCTGGAGCATATCCACACAACCGATCTCTAATTGGTTAACAATCAAGCTGTTGAATCGTCCGCAAATGACAGCAATCTTCGCACTTTTTTCCAGAATCAACTGACCTTCAATCGTATTTACAACATTCATTGTCGTCCGCCTTTTATTTTACGTATTCGACGATTTCTAAACCGAATCCGGATATTGCGTGATATTTTCTCGGATTGCTCATCACGAGCATCTTTTTGACCCCAACATCAGCGAGTATCTGTGCACCCAACCCGACTTGCCGCCAAGCGTCGAGGGATCTTTGTTCATTATGTAGGCTTTCAACCTCGGACTGACTTGCGTAACGTTGTGCCTTTTGTATTAGTTCCGTGCTACTAATTTGGTTTCTTAGAACCACAACAACCCCACTTTTCGCCTCCGCGACCCGACGCAATGCATCACGCAACGGCCACCCGGCATCATGGCGTGTGCTGCCCGTTAAATCCTCTAAGGGGTTATGGATATGGACACGCACCAAAGTCGGTGAGTTAGGTTCCACATTACCCCGCACCATTGCGAAATGCACGTCACCCTTCAAATCATCGCGGTAAGTAACCAAATGAAAATCACCGAATTCGGTCGGTAATATAGCTTCAGCGACCCGTTCAACGGTCTTTTCATTTTCGATCCTAAACCGAATGAGATCTGCGATCGTACCAATTTTCAACCCCAATTCGTTTGCCATTATCTCAAGATCGGGGCGCCGCGCCATTGTGCCATCGTCTTTCAAGATTTCTACAATTACCGAGGCAGGTTCAAGTCCAGCCAAACGCGGCAAATCACAGCCTGCTTCCGTGTGTCCAGCGCGAGTCAGGACGCCGCCTTTTTGAGCCATCAATGGGAAGATATGACCAGGCTGAGTCAAATCAGATGGCACCGCATCTGTTGTCACTGCGGCCTCAATGGTGCGAGCCCGGTCCGCCGCAGAAATGCCTGTGGTTACCCCTTCTGCCGCCTCGATAGATACAGTAAAATTGGTACGATGCGAGAATCTGGTGTCCTGGACCATCAACGGCAAATTAAGTTGCCGACAACGCGCCTCCGTCAGTGTCAGGCAGATTAGTCCACGACCGTACCGAGCCATAAAATTAACATGTTCTGACGTTATGTGGTTCGCAGCGATAACAAAGTCGCCCTCGTTTTCACGGTCCTCATCATCCATCATGATAACCATACGGCCGCCGCGTATATCTGCGATTATTTCTTCGATTGAATTTAACGCCATGTAATTAATTCGCTGACAATTATTTGAATAAGAAGCGATTTAGTTTTGCCTGGACCTTTTCAACAGGATCACGGACTAGAAAATCCTCGTTGCTGCAGGGTATCAAGATTTAGAGGCTTCGCGTCACTCGCTTTTGCGAATTTCTGCAGACGCTCAAGATATCGCGCAATCAAATCAATTTCGAGATTGATCTGATGCCCCGAATGTAGGCTCCCTAGCGTTGTCTCCTTTAAAGTATGCGGAATAATCATCAAATCGAAGTCGGTTTCCCGGGCATCATTCACTGTTAGGCTAACGCCGTCGAGTGAAATCGATCCTTTACTCGCGATGTACCTAGCCAGTTCGACCGGTGCTTCGATCTGGAGTTGGACATAATCCTCCAGATCGACGCGCTTGACAACTTGCCCCACTCCGTCCACATGACCGCTAACTAAGTGGCCACCCAACCTGTCCGATAATTTCAGCGCCTTTTCCAGGTTAACTGCCTGCCCAATAGCTTTGTTACCGAGCGTAGTACGCGCCATCGTCTCACTAGACACGTCTACCACGAACGCGTCGGAACCAATTGAGACCACTGTTAAACATGGGCCAGACACCGCGATGCTATCACCGACAACTACGTCACTGAAATCGAATTTCCCGGGTGCAATTGTAATGCGCGCCGAATCATAACCGCTTTCTACACGCGCAATCTGACCTATTGCAGTGACAATACCAGTAAACATTCACTCACTATCAATTATGACAACCATCTGGTCAAGTCGTACAGCTATCCGCCATTTGGTACTAACGTAAGTCTAAGGTCGGATCCCACAGCTCGCACATTCGTAAAGCGCATTTGATTCGCCGAATCTATATTTTTCAGCTCCGGCAAGGAAACCACATCGATTGCCGAGTTACCGAATAACTTCGGTGAAATATATATTACTAGCTCATTAAATAGGCCTTGTTGAACAAACGCACCAAT